>NZ_JBEZDO010000030.1:0-130221 GCF_040648355.1 Nonomuraea sp. NPDC049152
CCGGGCCAACTTCGACCTCCTCCGGGCTCGAGTCCTCCGCTACATCTGACGGAGCCACGCTCTGTCACTGAGATCATCAAAAGTGAGCCAGAGCCCTGGAATGTCAGTGGGCCGCGCGGACAAGATGTCAGTGAGGTCTACGCGCTGCGCCCATCCGAAGGAGGCGGTTCGTCGATCCATGAGAAGTCCGGTGGTGATGGATCCCACAGGTCGTCTTCGATGTCACTACCACTGCCGTACAGCAGGTCCTGGAGATACTGCTCATCTTGAAGGCGTGGCCGGCGCCACCATGGCGGCTCAGCGAAGGTGCCCTCGGGATCGTTGAGGTGGTCGCCTCGCGTGAGGCGCAGACTGTACTGTGACGATGAACACGCCCGTACAGGAGCGCACGATCCGCGCAATCCCGTTGCTGGCCGCACTGGCAGCCCTCGTTCGCGACCGCGCGAGCGACACCATTCCCTTGCGCAGCATCACCTTGAGGGACCACGATGTGGTCATCGTCACCTCGGCCGACGAACTCGCGCTGGACTACGACATCACCCCGGCGCAGATGGCCAGGACGCTACTCACCAACCCTGCGGAAGGCGCCACCTCTTCCCATGCACCTCCAGCCGACTCGCCCGCGCTTCGCTTCGCCTACCTGCTAGAAGACGTCCTCGCCTATCGCGATGCCTGGACCGATTACCAGCTGGCGGTGGTGCCTTCCGCACGGTTCGGCCTGTACAGGATCAGCGTGGCCGAGGACGCTGTCCTCATCACTCTTGAGCGTGAGGACGGCGTCAGGCACACGTTGCAGGTCGCCTTGGACTACGACAGCGGGCTGGGATACAGCTTGATCGACTTAGCGCATGAGAGCACGTGACGTCCCGGTAGGCGATGCCGCCGCGAGATCGGGTTCACCTCCCTGCACGAACGGATCGACACCACCACCCCCGGCGGACGCCTGGTCTTCCACGTCTTCGCCGCACTCGCCGAATTCATCCGCGAACTCATCATCATCGGCACCAACGAGGGCCTGACCGCCGCCCGCGCCCGCGGACGTACCGGCGGGCGCCCCACCGTCGTCGATGAGAAGATCCTGCGCGCCGCTCGCGACATGCTGCCCAAACCCCGCTACTCCATCACCTCGATCGCCAAGCTCCTCGGCGTCTCAGTCGGCACCCTCTACAACCACATCCCCGACCTCCAGGAGCTCCGCGCCGCCGGACAGAGCGCGGCCCTGCCCGCGCCTCAACCTCCGTCCTGAACCTCCACCGGCGCAGATAGCGATCTCGCGAACGCTGAGGGCTGGGTGCAGAAGGTGTTGGGCGCGGGGGTTAGATGCCAGTGGATGCGCGGAACCCACAGGTCAGCGTGACCACGCCAGTGCCGCTGCGGTTGTCGGCGCGAGGCTGCCGAGGGTGGTCACCGCCTGTTCCTGTGATGGGCTGTTGATCTCGACGAGTACGCCATGCCGAACGCCGAACAAGACAACACCGCCCAGCCCGTGCTCGCGGATCCACTGCCCCGAAGTCAGCTGCCGGCAAGGGTACGGCGGCTCGCCCGGGTACGGCTTTTCGCACGCCGCCTGCGGGTTGCCCACCGAAACCGGGTGGAGGGCGACTGCGCTGGAGTTGAAGTCGAGAAAGACAAAGGTGTCGTTGGGGTCGTGCTCGATCTCGACCCACACGGGCGCCTGACCCTGGAGGCCGAGCAGCGGGATGTCAACGGCTGCGAGAGCGCGCTCCTCATGCCAGTTGACGATCCACGTGCGACTCTGCAGCACCATCGTGACGAACACGCCCACGCCGAGGGCTGCGCACAGCACGGGCCACCGCCACCTGACGCGAGTGACCACATAGCCGGCGATCACATAGGCGACGACCCCTGCGACCAGGATCGGTAGCCCGAAGAGCGCCCGTGGCAAGCTGGTGATCGAGGGGCCCGGGGCAAGAGCGATCATCGCGGGGATGAGAGCGGCGAAGGCGCCGGTCCCCAGGAGAGCTACCCAAGGCGCCCGTTGAACCCGGAACACACTGGTCAAAATGAGGCCGAGTGGGAGCGGGAAGAGCAAGGCGGCGAAGGCATGGAGGATGGCGATGCCTTCGGCGGTGACGTACAGCACGCTTTCAACCGCACCAACGATCGCCCCGGCCGCCCCAGCCCTCCCCAGAATCCCCAATGTTCGCATAAGGCGCCATCATGCATGGAAAGTTCATTTCGGCACAATAAGGACTCGGCTCCTCGGATGCCGCCACCGGCCTGGCTACCGAGGGGCGCGCGTCACCGCCGAAGCCGACCCTGCCGCCCGCCGTCGTACGCGCTGACGTCCACCCAACACCAAGGTCATTCTCACCGCTAACGGCTGTACCGCTATTCCTCAACCCCGTTGCCTGAGTCTGTACGAGGTGCCCTTCACCGGGGGCGAGAAGACCGACTCACCCGGCCACGTAGCGCCTCGGGAGTGGTCTTGGTGGAGGTGGGTGAATACAACAGCGGCCACGTCGGACGCGCCGTACCCGGCCGTGGTCAGACCATCGGTCAGCACACTCGACCAAGGGCTCGATCTGTGATCCGTAGCCGAAGAACCGCTTGCCCAGGCCAGTGTCGAGCAGGGCCAGGCCATCAGGGGTTTGCACGCACAAGCAGTTGTAGCCGAGCGCGAGTGACGATCTACCGTGTGTCGCGGCGCACAGCTCTTCGCTCGGCACGCCGGATTCGGGCGTGAAGAACTCAGCCAATGGCGGTTCCCAGGGCGGCTTCGGTTGACCATCGCTGATCACCACACAGCTGAGGCTGCCGACGGGGAAACTGTAGATCACACGACCAGCGTCCCAGGTCGGTTGGGACACCCCGCGCAGATCGAGGGGGTATCCACGTGCCGCGATCAGCCGGAAGCACAAAGCCCGCTGACATCGATTCCGCGCGACCACTGACCATTCTCACCGCGCCCAACAGCCGGAGCGACATCCGGTCGGCCACAGGCTTGTACTGGTGCCCGCAGAACGTGCCAGGTTGCCTAGCCGCTTGCTACGATGACCATCGACGACGATGGCCATGCGAATGGGGAGTTGCGGGCGATGACGACGGGCGGCTCGGGGTTCTCGATGATCCCTGTGGTCAAGAAGAGCGCGGCGGTCCAGGTCGCCGACCAGCTCGTGGCGGCCATCCGCGACGAGCACCTCAAGCCGGGCGACAAGCTCCCCTCCGAGCGCGAGCTCGCGCAGAACTTCGACGTCAGCAGGCCGACGATAAGGGAGGCGCTGGCCGCCCTCGAGCTGGCGGGGCTCGCCAAGTCGCACAAGGGCAGGGGCACCGTCGTGACGGGCTCGGCCGCCGCCGTCGCCACCTGGGGGGTGGAGGTGCTTCCTCCACAGGTCTTCGAGGCGCGGCTGGCGATCGAGCCCGCGCTCGCCGCGCTGGCCGCCGAGAAGCGCTACCCGGAGGACATGGACATGCTGGAGGCGACGCTCGCCAAGATGGAGGCGGCGTTCGCCGAGACCGGCGACTACGGCAGCGACCTGCCCCTCCACAGGGCCATCGCCCGCGCCGCCCGCAACCCCATCCTCGAGCAGTCGCTGGAGGAGGCGCTACGCCACGTGGGCGGGCCGCTCTGGACGGAGCTGCGCCGCCGCGCCCTGGTCGAGCCGAGCGCTCGCGGCGGCCACATGGAGGAGGCCCGCATGGTGATCAAGCACATCAGGGCGGGCAGGGCGGAGGAGGCGGCACAGGTGTGGCGCCAGGGCCTCCTCCGCTACCGCGACGAGATCATCGGCGCCGAGACCGCGTGACCCACGGGGTCAGCCCTCGCTGATCACGTGGCCCCGCGCCTCCAGCGCCTTCGACGCCCGCCGCAGGTCGGCCGTCCTCACCAGCAGGTAGTCGGTGTCGAACGTGGACAGCGCGAACACCGAGACGCCCGCCTCGGCCAGCGGCGCGGTCAGCGAGGACAGGATGCCGACGAGCGAGAAGTCCAGCTCGCCCGCCACCCGCAGGGCGCTCCATCCGCTCTCCACCCTGGCGCCCTGCGGCTCCTCGCCCGCGGCGCACACGACCGAGACCTCCTCGGCCGTGACGGTCACGCCGTACAGCTCGGCCGCGGGCGGCGGCTGGGGCGCGGCGGATCCGGCCGGCAGCCTGCAGACGGAGTACCCATGGGAAAGAAGGCGGAGCTCCACGTCCATCACCTCTGAAGAGCGTTGGGAAGTTCGGCCACGACGGGCGACAGGGCGTCGAGCGCCTGGGACAGGTAGCCGGTGTCCATTCCGATGTTGATCCTGAACCACCCCTCGCGTCCGAAGAACACGCCGGGCGCGACCAGAACGCTCGCCTTCCGCCTGAACAGGTCACCGACCTCGACGGAGGGCAGGTCGCTGTCGTAGCGCACGAACGCCAGCGCCGAGGCCATCGGCGCGAGTGCGGTGAGCCTGCCGTCCTGCCGCTGCATCCATGAGGAGAACAACTCGTAGCCCCTGCGCACGCACGTGCGGTTGCGGTCGAACAGCCGCTCCCTCGTGGAGGCGCGCAGGGCGCACTCGGCCAGGTGGTTGTCCAGGCGGCCCGTGGCAATCGCGACGTACTCGTGGCGTCGCCACAGGTCGGCGAGCTCGGGATGCGTGCACACCGCCCACCCGATGCGCAGACCCGACAGGCCGTAGGACTTCGACAGGCTCCCCACGCCGATGACCCGGTCGGTCATGCCGACGAACGAGGGCGTCTCCCGCTCGGTGAGACGCTCGCTGCCCCTGTAGACCTCGTCGGCGACGATCCACGCGCCGCAGTCCTCGGCGATCCGGACGATCTCGGCCATCTCCTCCTCGGTGAGGATGTAGCCGGTCGGGTTGTTGGGGTTGCACACGTAGATGATCCTGGTGCCCGGCGTGGCGACCCGCCTGAGCTGCTCCAGGTCGGGCGCCCAGCCCCGCTCGGCGTCGAGCTCGAACGCGGCGACGTCGCAGCCGCGGTTGAGCGCCAGCCCCCACACCTGGCGGTAGCCGGGCTCCATCACCACCACGCGGTCTCCCGGTTCGCAGAGCGCGTCGACGATCGCGGCGTTGGCCTCGGACGCGCCGACGGTGACCAGCACGTCGTCGGAGCCGATGCCGTCGTAGAGGCCGGCGATGAGGCCGCGCAGGCCGCGCTCGCCGTTGACCTCCGGGTAGTACAGCGGCACGGACATGATCCGCTCCACGTCCTTCCCACCCTCGATGAGGTCGGCGACGGTGACGGGGTCCACGGTCGAGTCGGCGAGGTTGAAGCGCACGGTCTGCTCGTAGTCCGACTGCCAGTTCTCGAGCTCGAACTTCTGGAAGGTCACGGACACTCCCTAAGGACAACAGGTCAGGTTGCCTGGCAGGTTGCCTGATGCCCAGAACCCTGTCAAGGGTGGGCTTAGTGCGGGAATTCTTGGTGAATTCAGGGCTTGACACGGCATCTCAGCACATGGAGTCTGGCTGTCAACCTACCAGGCAACCTTTCATGTGAGGGGTGATGCTATGGATCAGATCCGTGTCGAACATGACCTCCTCGGCGAGATCACGCTGTCTTCGAGCGACCTGTTCGGCATCCATACGGCGAGGGCCAGCGAGAACTTCCGCCTCGGCGGCGAGTCGCTGCGCCAGTTCCCCGCCCTGTTGACCGCCCTGGCGCTGGTCAAGAGCGCCGCCGCGTGGACGAACGTGAAGCTCGGCGTGCTTCCCGCCGAGATCGGACAGGCCGTCATGACCGCGGCCCACGAGGTGGCGGAAGGCCGCCTGCACGAGCACTTCCCGCTCGACGTGGTGCAGGGCGGCGGCGGCACCTCGACCAACATGAACATGAACGAGGTCCTCGCCGGCCGGGCCACCGCCCTGCTCGAAGAGGCCGTCAAGGTCGACCCGCACGACCACGTCAACAGGTCCCAGTCGACCAACGACGTGATGCCGACGGCTCTCAACATCGCGGTCCTGACGACGGCGCGCGCCACGGTACGGTCTCTGCGGCTGCTGGCCGAGTCGCTGGAGAGGAAGGGCAGGCAGTATCGGTCACTGGATCGGCTCGGCCGTACGTGCCTGCAGGACGCCGTGCCTGTGCCGGCCGCCCTCGTGCACGAAGGGCAGGCCACCTCGGTGCTGTCGGCCGCCAGGGTCCTGGAGTCGGCCGCCGACGAGCTGCGCATGGTGCCGCTCGGCGCGACGGCGATCGGCACGGGCCTCGGCGCCCCTCCCGGCTACAGGGAGCCGGCGCTGCGGCGGCTGGCCGAGTTGACGGGACTCGACCTGGAGCCATCGGCCAACCTGTCGGAGGGGATCTCCTCGCTGGAGGGCCTCGCCTCGGTCGCGGACGCCATGGCCAGGGCCGGACGGGTGCTCGCCCGCATCGCGAGCGACCTGCGCATCCTGGCCTCGGGCCCGATCGGCGGCTTCGGCGAGATACGGCTGCCGCCCGTGCAGGCCGGGTCGTCGATCATGCCGGGCAAGGTGAACCCGGTGATCCCCGAGCTGGTCATGCAGGTGTCCTTCCAGCTCGAAGGCGGTGCCCACATCGTCCACCTGGCGTGCTCGGCGGGCGAGCTGGAGGTCACCCCCATGGGGCCGGTGGTCACCGCCGAGCTGCTGCGCGGCCTGCGGCGCCTGGACCGCGTCGCCGTCCTGTTCGCCACCCGGTGCGTCGACGGACTGGCGTGGAACGAGGACGCGGTGCGCGCCAACCTGCGCGGCTCCCTGCAGGAGGCGGTGGAGTCGGCGGTCGAGCACGGCCACACCTACGCGGTCACCCACTTTCCCCTCGAACCAGCAGAAGGCAGGACATGACCCGCGCGCTCATCACCGACCCGATCCACGACGGCGCCACGGATCCCGTGCTCGTCTGGAACAGGGAGGAGGCCACGTGGTGGTGCCTGTTCGTGCACCGCAGGGCCAACACCAAGATCGGCGGCCCGGCCAGGATCGGCCGCTGCCACGGCAGCCAGGTCGCCGTGGCCAGCTCGGCCGACGGCGGCGGGAGCTGGCTCTACCGAGGCACCCTCGACCTGCCGGTCGAGCCGGGGCTCAACACCTTCTGGGGCCCTGACGTGCTCTGCCACGACGGCGTCTACCACCTGTTCGTCACCTTCATCAGGGGCGTGCCCGACGACCCCGCGTGGGACACCCACGGCAGGCCGAGCCCATGGCGTCGAGAGGTGCACCATCTGACCAGCGCCGATCTGTGGAAGTGGACGCACGGCTCGCGCCTCGACCTCGGCACCGACCACGCCGTCGACCCCTACGTCCACCCGCTGCCCGAGGGCGGCTTCGGCCTGTGGTTCAAGGACGAGGCGCGCGGCGGCTCCATCTGGCTGGCCGTCAGCCCCGACCTCGACGAATGGAAGGTCGAGGGGCGGGCCCTCGCCGACTGGCACGAGGGACCCGCGGTGTTCACGCTGGGCGGCTTCGCGTGGATGCTCGCCGAGAGCCGCTCGGGGCCGGCCGTCTACCGCTCGGACGACATGCGCGAGTGGGAGCCGAGGGGCGGCCTGGCCGTACCGGGTGACGTGCCGCGACAGCCGTACGTCCAGCCCTTTTCCGAAGACAGAGCCCACATTCTCTACTACGCGCAGACCGGAAGGGACAGCTTCGGCGAGGAGGTGCCGACCGCCGGACAGGCGTCGGACATCCGCGCCGCGGAGCTGGCCCTGGTCGGGGGCGACCTTGAGTGTCGTACGGCGAGCGCGCTGAGACTGACCGGCGGAGCTTCCGCCATCCGGCGTCCGCCCGCGGCGAGCACGTCAAGCCCCTGAACCTCGCACAGCAAGTTGGTGACACCATGAACAACCGCATCTTCGTCGTCGCCCTCGTCACTCTGCTCCCGCTGACCGCCTGCGGCACCGGTGCGGCGCCCGCCGCGGCGCCCTCGGCCGCTCCGTCCGCCGCCGCGTCCGCCGCCGCGATCGCCAAGGACGAGAAGCTGGCGGCGGCCGTACCCCAGGAGATCCGCACCCGCGGCACGCTCGTCATCGGCACGAACGCGCCCTACGCCCCGCTGGAGTTCTTCGCCGAGGACAACAAGACCCTGGTCGGCTTCGACATCGACACGGGTGACGCCCTCGGACAGGTTCTCGGGCTGAAGGTGGAGTGGAAGAACACCTCCTTCGACAACATCATCCCCGGCCTTGAGGCCGGCAGGTACGACATCGGGATCGCCGGATTCGGCATCGAGAAGGACCGCCTGGGCGTGGTCGGCTTCGTCTCCAACTACCTCAGCGGCGGCGGCTTCCTGGTGAAGAAGGGCAGCGGCGTCAAGGTCAACGACTTCAAGGACACCATCTGCGGCCTGCGCGTCGGCGTCCAGAGCGGCACGACGCAGGTGGAGCGGCTGGAGAAGGCCGACGCCTACTGCAAGGGCGCGGGCAGGCAACCGGTCCAGATCATCCGCATCCCCGACCAGAACCAGGCCGTGCTCACCCTGTCCAGTGGCCGCGCCGACGTGGTGACCGCCGACAAACCCGCCGTGGAGTGGGCGGCCAAGCAGTCCGAGGGCGCGCTGTGCGTCACCGGCACCTATCGCACACCCCACAGCCTGTCGGGCATCGCCGTTCCCAAGCGTAACGCGGCGCTGAACGGCGTGCTCCAGGCGGCGATGACCAAGCTGCTGCAGGAAGGGCACTACACCCGCATCGCCGGCAAGTGGGGCGTCGTGGACGGCGCGATCGAGAAGTCGGAGATCTTCACCGACCCCGGCCAGGTCCAGGACGGTGACGAGATCTTCCCGCAGCCGATCAAGGAAGGGTGTGCCTAGCCATGGCGACCGGCACCGCCCGGCAGGGCCTGCGGTCCGACGCCGACATCAAGGCGATACCGGTCAGGCGCCCGTGGCGGTGGGTCGCCACCGCGCTCGTCCTGATCCTGCTCGCCCTGCTGCTGACGTCCATGGTCACCAATCCCCGCTACCGCTGGGAGATCGTGGCCAGGTACCTGCTCGACGGCAGCGTGCTCAACGGACTGCTGCTCACGCTGGAGTTCACCGCGATCGCCATGGTGATCGGCATCGCGCTCGGTGTGCTGTTCGCGGTCATGCGCGGCTCGTCCAACAGGGTGCTGGCGTGGACCGCGGGGGGCTACATCTGGTTCTTCCGCGGCACGCCGCTCCTGGTCCAGCTGATCTTCTGGTTCAACCTGAGCGCGCTGTACCCGACGATCGAGCTCGGCGTGCCGTTCGGGCCGACCTTCGCCACGCTCGACGCCAACACGCTCATCACCCCGTTCATCGCGGGCGTGCTAGGGCTCGCGCTCAATGAGGGCGCCTACATGGCCGAGATCGTCAGGGCGGGCATCGTGTCCGTCCCGAAGGGTCAGCTGGAGGCGGCCAGCTCGCTCGGGATGTCCAAGAGCATGACGATGCGCAAGATCGTGCTTCCCCAGGCGATGCGCGTGATCATCCCGCCCACCGGCAACAACGCCATCGCGATGCTCAAGACCAGCTCGCTGATCAGCGTGCTGGCCATCCCCGAACTGCTCTACAGCGTCCAGATCATCTACGGGCGCAACTTCCAGACCATCCCCCTGCTGCTGGTGGCCAGCATCTGGTACCTGCTGGCGACCTCGATCCTGACCGCCGTGCAGACGCGGATCGAGAGGCACTTCTCACCCGACCGCGACCCGGGCGAGCCGTACGGCGTCCGCCTGCGGCGCAACCTCACCTCCCGCCGCGCCCACGTCAAGGAGGAGCGCTGATGTCCGTTCTGGTCCGTGCCGAGGGGGTGCACAAGCACTACGGGCGCAACCACGTGCTCAAAGGCATCGACCTGTCGCTGGAGGAGGGCCAGGTCATGTGCCTGGTCGGCCCCTCGGGGTCGGGCAAGAGCACGTTCCTGCGCTGCGTGAACCACCTGGAGACGATCAACAGAGGCAGGCTCTGGGTGGACGGCGAGCTGATCGGCTACCGGCAGAGCGGCGAGGCGCTGCACGAGCTCAACGACAAGGAGGTGTGCGGGCAGCGCGCGCGTATCGGCATGGTCTTCCAGAGCTTCAACCTGTTCCCCCACTACACCGCGCTGGAGAACGTCATCCTCGGGCCCTGCCTGGTCAAGAAGGAGTCCAAGGCCGCCGCCACCGCCCACGCCGAGGAGCTGCTGCGCAGGGTGGGGCTCGGCGAGAAGCTGCACAGCTACCCCAACAGGCTGTCGGGCGGCCAGCAGCAGCGCGTCGCCATCGCCAGAGCGCTGGCGATGCGGCCCAGGCTGATGCTCTTCGACGAGCCCACCTCCGCGCTCGACCCCGAGCTGGTCGGCGAGGTCCTCGACGTGATGCGAGGACTGGCCAGCGACGGCATGACCATGATCGTCGTGACGCACGAGATGGCCTTCGCCCGTGAGGCCGGCGACACGCTGGTCTTCATGGACGACGGCGTGATCGTCGAGTCGGGCGATCCGCGCGAGGTCCTTGCCCGTCCACGGCACCAGCGCACCCAAGCATTCCTGTCCAAAGTGCTGTAACACCCGGGAGCAACACATCCATGAAAGCTTTCCACGCCGACGTCGTCGTGATCGGGCTGGGCGCCATGGGGTCGATGGCCGCATGGCAGGCCGCCGCGCTGGGCGCCTCGGTCATCGGCATCGAGCAGTTCACCGTCGGCCACGCGCGAGGGTCCTCGCACGGCGGGTCGCGCATCTACCGGCAGATCCTCTTCGAGGGCAAGGAGTACGTGCCCCTGGCCCGCCGCTCCCTCGACCTGATCAAGGCCCTCGAACGCGACAGCGGCGAGGCGCTGTTCACCCCGTCGGGCGGGCTGGTCATCGGCCCCGAGGACGGCCCGCTCATCCAGGACGCGCTGGCCAGCGCCACCGCGGGCGAGGTCGCCTACGAGTGGCTGGAGGCCGACGACCTGCGCCGCCGCTACCCGCAGCACGCCGTCTTCGACGACGACGTGGCCGTCTACGAACCGGGAGCCGGAGCGCTGCGGCCCGAGGCGTGCGTCACCGCCGCGGTGGCGGCCGCCAACCGGGCGGGCGCGCACATCCGCACCGGCGTCCCCGTCTCGGCGCTGCGGGTGGAGGACCGGCACGTGGAGGTCACGGTGGGCGAGGAGCGGTTCGTCGCCGACAAGGTGGTGCTCGCCTCCGGCGCCTGGACCCTCGACCTGCTGCCTGAGGTGTCACTGCCGCTGCGCACGCAGCGCTCGTGCCTGTCGTGGTTCACGCCGCGGGGCGACAGGACCGCGTACGGACCCGAGCGCTTCCCCACCTTCGTCCGTGAGAGCCGCGGCCTGCACGGATGGGGCATCCCCGACGTCGACGGCCAGGGAGTCAAGGTCGGCGTCAGCGGCACGAGCAAGCGGTGGCTGGACCGGCCCGAGGACAACTGGCACGACCCCTCCCCCGAGGACCTGGCGCCCGTCGAGGACTTCTGCCGCATGGCCTTCCCCGGGCTCGACCCGCACACCGCGAAGGCCACCGCCTGCATGAACTCCAAGAGCCCCGACGGCGACTTCGTCATCGGCCCCGTCGGGGCCGGCGGAAGGGTGGTCTTCGCCGGCGGCTTCTCCGGGCACGGGTTCAAGCACTCGGCCGCCGTCGGCCTGGCCTGCGCCCAGCTCGCGCTCGACGGCGCGTCCGAGTTCGACCTCGCGGCCTTCTCCCCCAGCCGGTTCGAGGACGGCCGATGACCATGCGATACACCAACCTCGGACGCTCGGGCCTCCAGGTCAGCAGGCTGGCCCTCGGCACCATGAACTTCGGCCCGCTGACCGACGAGGAGACCTCGCACCGCATCCTCGACGCGGCCGTGGACAGCGGCATCAACCTCGTCGACACCGCCGACGTCTACGGCGCCGACGCCAACAAGCAGGTGTACGGGCTCGAACCGGAGAAGGGCAGGACCGAGGAGATCATCGGCACCTGGCTGACGAAGACGCCCTCGCGCCGCGACCAGATCGTGCTGACCACCAAGGTGTACGGCGCGATGGGGCCCGGCGTGAACGACATCAGGCTGTCGGCCAGGCGCATCAGGCGAGCCTGCGAGGACTCGCTCCGCCGCCTGCGCACCGACCACCTCGACGTCTACATGCTGCACCACGTCGACAGGTCCACGCCGTGGGAGGAGATCTGGGGCGCGCTGTCCCAGCTGCGGCAGCAGGGCAAGGTCCTGTACTTCGGCACGAGCAACCACGCGGCCTGGCACATCGCGCGCGGGCAGGCGGTGGCCGAGCGGCTCGGCGAGTTCGGTTTCACGGTGGAGCAGAGCATCTACAGCCTGATGCAGCGGGCGGTCGAGCTGGAGGTGCTGCCCGCCTGCCGCGACATGGGGATCGGCTTCCTGCCGTACAGCCCGCTGCACGGCGGCCTGCTCAGCGGCATCCTGCGCAAGCGGGAGGTCGAACGCGGCAAGGAGGGCCGCGCGGCGGCGGCGCTGCGCGGCGACAGGGCGCGGGTGGAGCGCTACGAGCAGGCGTGCGACGACTTCGGCGAGCATCCGGCCACGGTCGGGTTGGCGTGGCTGTTGCACCAGCCGGGGGTGACGGCGCCGATCGTGGGAGCGCGTACGGCGGAGCAGCTGACAACGGCGCTTCGCGCGCTGGAGATCGAGCTGGACGAGGAGCGGCTGGCGCTGCTCGACGACATCTTCCCCGGTCCCGGCGGCCCGGCCCCCGAGGCCTACGCCTGGTAGTCCACCCCGGTGACGCAGTGACCAGGCCCCGCGTCCCGTCTCCTGACGCGGGGTCCACGGCAGCTGCGCACGGCCAATCTGCTGCAGCAGGGATGATCAGGAGTGGATCGCGAGAATCGCGACCACGGCGCCGACGGCGTACAGCGCGCCCGCGCCGATCAGCAGCGGTCCCACCAGCGCCTGAAACCAGCCGCGCGCGCCGTCGTCGATCCTGACCTCTCGCGGGTGGGCCGGATCGTAGATCACTTCCACCCGCGCGCCGA
Source organism: Nonomuraea sp. NPDC049152 (assembly GCF_040648355.1). NCBI lineage: Bacteria > Bacillati > Actinomycetota > Actinomycetes > Streptosporangiales > Streptosporangiaceae > Nonomuraea > Nonomuraea sp. NPDC049152. Next base: position 12,863 of record NZ_JBEZDO010000030.1, read on the forward strand.
GCTCGTGGGAGGGACGCGGATAGGTGACCCGCGAGTCGGCGGTGATCTCCCTGCCGTCGAGTGTCGTGAAGCGCAACGACGTCAGCCAGCGCTGCCCGCCGCCGGCCTGCGTGCGCGGACGCCTGCCGATCACCTTCGCGGGGACCCGCACCCCGTGCCGCAGGAGCCGCTGGTCCCTGATCGTCCGGCGAAGTCCGGCGACGACCAGTGTGAGACCCAGCAGACCGACTAACGCGACGATCGTCTCGATGTAGCTCATGGGTCACCCCTCAGCCGGATCGTAGACTCACCTGCCCGCATGCAAGGCATGGATTATCACCGTTGCCCCATCTTGAACAGGTATCGATGATCATGTGATACTTCGGAAGCAAAGAGTGACTGATGTCGGAAGAGTGACTCTTCTGGCGCATGGTGCTTGAGACGTATTCAAAGTGGGGAATCGTCGCCATGTCGTTTGACAGGGACACCGCCGTGACGGGACCGCGCGTCCTCCCCTTCTACCGGGCCGTCCCCCGGCTCATGAAGGATCCCGTCACCGAGCTGGCCAAGATGGGCACCGAGGCAGGGGGGCAGATCGTCCGGCTGGACATCGGCCCTTTCCGGCCCTACCTGGTCTCACATCCCGACCATGTCCAGCAGGTGCTGAAGACGGACTGGCCCAACTTCGTGCGCGAGGGGATGTTCTGGCGACCGCTGCGGCGTGTGACCGGCCAGAGCATCCTGGGCGAGGGTGAGGGCTGGGCGTCCAGCAGGAAGATCCTTCAGCCGTTGTTCACCGCGAGGTACATCGCCTCACTGGGCGAGGACATGGCCGACATCATCGCCGACTGCGTCCTCGAACTCGACGACCACGCGCGGACCGGCCGGCCGGTCGACGGCGGATCCCAGATGACGACGATCGTCAACCAGACCGTCATCAAGGTGCTCTTCGGCGGCCGGATCTCCCCAGACATCGCCGAGCGCCTCACGCCCGAGTTCGCCACGTGCGCCACGTCGATCGCCTTCCGACTGCTCTTTCCTTTCGCTCCCTACTCCATCAGGGTGCCAGGGGACCGGGCGTTCCTCGCGGCCGCGAAGAAGATCGACGAGATCGTCTACCCTCTGGTCGAACGGGCGCGCGAGCAGGACACAGGCACCAACGAAGTGGTCTCGGCGTTGATCAGGGCCAGGATCGAGCAGGACGGCCAGGCGGACCTGCGACAGGTCCGCGACGACCTGGTCAGCATCTACGGCGCCGCCTCGGAGACCACGGCGATGTCGTTGACCTGGCTGTGGTCGGTACTGCATGACCATCCGGACGTGAACGCGAGGCTGCAGGAGGAGATCGACGAGGTAGTGGGCGAGGGCCAGGTCCGGCCGGCGCATGTCGCGAAGCTCAGATATCTCCGCATGGTCTTACAGGAACTGGTGCGCCTTTATCCGCCGGGGTGGATCATCCCCCGTCAGGCGGTCGCGGACACGGAGATCGGCGGGATCCGGATCAAGGCGGGCTCGCAGGTGCTGGTCAGCCCGTACACGAGCCACCGGCTCACGGAGTTCTGGGACCGACCGCTCGAATTCGACCCGGAGCGCTGGGCGCCGGAGCGGAACCATCGCCCGCATCGCTATGCCTTCTTCCCCTTCGGCGCGGGCCCGCATGTCTGCCTCGGACAGCACCTGTTCTACCTCATGGCCCCTTTGGTGATCGCCAACCTGCTGAGCAGGTACCGACCGGTGCTGACCAACCCGCAGCGCCTCACCCCCGTGCCGGGGGCATCGGTGCGGCCGAAGGAGAAGCTCATGCTGAAGTTGCTGCCGATCAACCGGAGCCGATGAGCATGAGCGCGCGAACCAGGAAGAAACGTCCGGCCAAGGTGGGCGTGTGAGCATCGGAGAGATCGCGGCTCATGAGACGGAGAGCGTCACCTCGGCCGCCGACGCGCTGCTGACTGGTCTCATGCACAAGCCCTGGGGCCAGGTCTCCCTGTCGACCTACGAGACCGGCCGCCTGGTCACCCTTGCTCCCTGGCTGATCGGTCACCAGGAGCGGATCCGCTACCTGCTGGCCGCCCAGCGGCAGGACGGCAGCTGGGGGGCGCCCGACGGATACGGGCTGGTGCCGACGCTCAGCGCCACCGAGGCGATCCTGTCGGCGCTGCTGCGCGACGATTACGACATCGAACGGCAAAGCATCAGGGACGCCGCCGACGGTGGCCTGCGCGTCCTGGCCGGCTGGCTGAGCGGGCGACAGGAGCTGCCCGACATGCCGGCGATCGAGCACATCGTGCCCTCGCTCGTCGCTCTCATCAACCGGCACCTGGAAGACCTGCCGGGCCGGCCGCCGCCGCTGCCCCTCCCCCACGGCATGAGTTACGACACGATCACGCTGGTCAGGTCGTGGATCGAGTCAGGGGCGGAGGTCCCGGAAAAACTGCTGCACGCTCTGGAGGTCGCGGGCCCTGCGGCCATCGGGGCCGCCTCGGTCCGGCCGACGGCTATCGGCACCATCGGGGCCTCGCCTGCCGCCACCGCCGCCTGGCTGGGAGATCGGGGGGCACGCGACCCGGACGACCCGGCCCGCGGGCACCTCGAGGCGCTGGCCCGTCGCCATGGCGGTCCCGTGCCCGTCGGAGTGCCCATCACGGTGTTCGAGCGAGGCTGGGTGCTGAGCTGGCTGGTCCGCGCGGGCGTGCCCGTCGACGTGCCACCGGAGATGGTGGCGGACCTCAGAGCGGCGATCGGCCCCGCCGGAGCCTCCGCGGGACCTGGGCTGCCGGCCGACGCCGACACGACCTCCGTGGCGTTGTACGCGCTGGCACTGCTCGACATGCCGTACGAGCCGGACAGCCTGTGGGCGTTCCATTCCGGCACACACTTCTCCACCTGGCCAGGCGAGCAGGGGTGCTCGGTCAGCGTCAACGCCCACGTGCTCGACGCCTTCGGCCAGTACGTCGTCTGCCGGCCAGGCGCCGCCGCCCGATACGGCGAGGCCATCGCCGACGTAGCGGCCTGGATCCGCGGCCGGCAGCGGGCCGACGGAAGCTGGATCGACAGGTGGCACGCCTCGCCGTACTACGCCACGGCCGGCTGCGCACTCGCCCTCGACGAGTTCGGCGGCGACGCTTCGGCCGCCGCCGTGCGGGGGGCCGTCGACTGGGTGCTGGCCGGTCAGCGGCCCGACGGCTCCTGGGGACGGTGGGAGGGCACCGCGGAGGAGACCGCCTACGCCATGATGACCTTGCTGCTCACCCGTCGGCGCAGCGCCGATCCCCGGTCCGCGGAGGCGGCAGCCCGCGGCCACGCCTACCTGATGCGCTCGTCGGGCGCGAACCATCCTCCCCTGTGGCACGACAAGGACCTGTACACGCCGGTCGCCGTCGTGCGCGCCGCGGTACTCGCCTCGTCGCACCTGGCCCAATGGGCCTAGCCCGCGTGGCCTTCCACGTCACGGGACAGGTCGTGAACGGTGTACGCGTGGGTGTCCCTGGCCATGTACCACCGGCCGTTGAACGACACGCTCCTGCGCTGCCCTTCCGCGATCTTCTCCAACTCGGCGGGCACATCGACGAGCTCGGCCTCGAAGGCCACCTCGAGCTCGTCGATGTGGGCGGCGACCCGCGCGACCGCCGACGCCGCGCTCATGCCCGCCCTCTCCAGGATGCTGATGGAGTTGGGCTTACCCTCGACCTTCTCCCGCTCGAACGTCCTTATGTCGTTGGCCAGCCGCACGCACGACGCGCCGAGATGCGTCACCGGCTCGATCGACGTCCAATGCGCGGCGTCGGCGAGGACCGGGCCGCAGATGGCCAGGGCCGCCGACCACCACGTGGGGTACAGAATGGTGAGCATCCCGTTGGCGAGATAGTCCTCATACGATGGCCACGGCTGCCTTGCCGAGGCCCAGGCGCGCTCCTTGGTCATGGCCGCGCCCGCGAGCTCCAGCTGCCGTGCCAGGTTCGGCGCGTGGAGCGCAGCGCCGGCGTATCCGTGGAACCGGGCGCACCACTGAGCCCAGGCGGCCAGGATCTGGCCCGCGGGGCCCCCGGAAGGGTCCGCGTTCGCGTCGCCGGAGAGGATCGCGGGAAGCTCGGCGAAGAACGCCGCGAAGTCATGCTCGGACCACTGCCCGGCGATGCTGTCAGCGATGTCGTCGACGCCGAACAGGATCGCGGTCAGTGCCCCGAGGTCGGCGATCTGATCTCGATGCGCGCGCGGAAACGTGGCCGCGGCCGACAGGCAGCTGAAGGCGAGTCTGCTGGCCGAGCCCTCTCCATCGGCGAACAGGACCGGATAGGGGCGCAGGAGTGCCGCCGCCTCGGGTACCGCGCCCAGCGCGGCCCGTAGGACGACGCCGCGGTCCTGGCTGGGCACGCCGGCCAGCTGGTGCGATCCCTTGAGTAAGCGGTCCGCGAGGTCGTTGCGGATGCCGAAGTAAGTTTCAGGGCTCGGGCCGCTCACCCATCGAGCCTAGCCATTCCCGATCTTGTTTGACAAACAACGTAACTGACCGGAAAACCATTACTTGATCATGATCGTGATCCTTGCTAAGGTGCCCGGGTCGTCGGCGCCGGTATGCCACTGCTCGTCCCGGTGGTCAGCCCCTCACATGACTTCGCAGAGTAGGTTCTATGCGCCTCCGCAATACACGTCTGCGGACCAAGGTCACGGCTTTGCTCCTCTCCCTGACAGCACTGTGGGCATTCGCGGCCTGGGTCACGCTGCGCGAGGGTGTCAACCTGCTCTGGGTCGCACAGCTCGACAGCAGCGTGGTCGGACCGAGCGAGCCGCTGCTCGTCGAGCTCCAGCGCGAACGCAGAGCGTCGATGATCCAGTTGGGCGAACGCTCCTCCCGCTCCCGCAAGGAGCTGCAGAGCCAGCGCCAGATCGCCGACCGCGCCAGAGCCGACTTCGAGAAGTCCGCACGCGCGGGCATCGTCGAGTGGGCCACCGATGACGACGGGGAGAAGCGGCTCACCGAGGTGTTGGCGAAGCTCGGCAACCTCGCCACGATCCGGCAGGCCGTCGACGTCGGAGCCATGAGCCGGATCGCGGCGAGCGTGGCCTACGCCGATGTCATCGATTCCTTCTACCGGATGTACGGCTCGGTCGCGACGCTCGATGACAAGACGGTCGCCAAGGACATCCGTACCCTGCTGGCTCTCAGCAGGGCGCGAGAGATTCTCGCCACAGAGGACGCGTTGCTGGCTGGAGCGCTTGCCGAAGAACGGTTGAGCGTCAGGGAGCACACGCAGTTCACGAAGACCGCGGGCGCCTGGCGTGTGGTCGCCGAGCAGGCCGCCGCCGAGCTGCCGGACTCCGACCGGGCCGCCTACACGAAGCTGGCCAATGGCCCCGCGTTCACCCGGCTGGCACATCTGGAGACCCTGCTCACCGAGCAGAACGCCGCCGCCGAGGGCATCCCGTTCAGCGCCGACCAGTGGAAGGCCGCGACCGAGCAGGCCCTGGCCGACTTCAACACCTTGGTGCTCGGTGCTGGAGACCGCGTCGTCGAGCGCGCGACGCCCGTCGCGGCCGGTGTCATCGTACGGCTGGCGCTGGCCGGCGGCCTGGGACTCATCGCGGTCATCGCGTCGATCGTCCTGTCCGTCACCACGGCCCGAGCGCTCTTCGCACAGCTGCAGAAGCTGCGCGACGCGGCGCACGAGCTGTCCGACGAGCGGCTGCCGAGGGTGGTCGAACGCATCGGTCACGGCGAGCACGTCGACCTCGCCGTCGAGGCGCCGCCACTGGAGTTCGGCACCGACGAGATCGGCCAGGTCGGTCAGGCGTTCAACACCGTCCAGGAGACCGCCATCCGCATCGCCGCCGAGCAGGCGGCGCTGCGACAGAGCATCCGCGACATCCTGCTCAGCCTGGCCCGCCGCACTCAGGGTCTGGTGCACCGGCAGCTCAACGTGCTGGACGTCATGGAGCGGCGAGAGACCGACCCCGAGGACCTGAAGGAGCTCTTCCGGCTGGACCACCTCGCCATCCGCATGCGGCGCAACGCGGAGAACCTCATCGTGCTCTCCGGCTCCTCCCCCGCGCGCACGTGGCGCAACTCGGTGCCCATGGTCGACGTGGTTCGCGGCGCCCTGGCCGAGGTGGAGGACTACACCCGGGTGTCGCTCCTGCCGATGGGCGACGTCGTGCTGGTGGGCAGGGCCGTCGGTGACGTCATCCACCTGCTCGCCGAGGTGATCGAGAACGCCGCCTCCTTCTCCCCGCCCTACACGAACGTCCAGGTCAGCGGGCAGCTCGTGGCCAACGGCTACGTGCTGGAGATCGAGGACCGCGGTCTCGGCATGAAGCCCGACGACCTGGCCGCGGCCAACGAGCGCATCGCCAACCCGCCCGAGTTCCGCATCACAGGGACCACCGCACGGCTGGGCCTGTTCGTGGTCAGCCGCCTGGCCGAACGCCACGGGATCCAGGTGGTGCTGAGAGCCTCGGCGTACGGCGGAACAACGGTCATTGTGCTGCTCCCGCGAGAGCTCGTCGAGACCGACCCGGCGCGGACGGAGGACGAGCCGCCGGCGAGCCTGCCGCGCAGGCAGACCGCGATGACCACGACCACGCGCTCGGACACCCGCCCGACCTCGCGTCCGGACACCCGCCCGACCATGCGCCCGGCCGCGCGCCCTGACACGTTCGCGGCGCCGCCGCCTCGCACGGCGCCACCGGCCGCCGACGTCGAGGCCCCCTCCGCGCCCGACCTGCCCAAGCCCGAACCGGCCGGCCGCACCCCGTCAGGGCTGCCGCTTCGGGTGCCGCAGGCCAACCTCGCTCCCGCCCTGCGCGACGAGGCTTCATCCGCACCGTCCGCCCAAGAGGAGGAGGATGACCCGCGCTCGCCAGAGGAGATCCGCGCGATGATGGGATCACTGCAGCTGGGCAGCCGGCTCGGCAGGTCCGAGGCAGCCAGGCTCATGCAGGACGACCGGTCGGGAGACGACACGTGACAACCACCAGCCCTGATCTGAACTGGCTGCTGGACGATCTGATCGGCCGGGTCAACGACACCGACCACGCGATCGTCCTCTCCTCCGACGGGCTGCTGATGGCCACCTCCGCGCAACTGCAGCGCACCGACGGCGAGCACCTGTCAGCCGTGGCCTCCGGGCTGCAGAGTCTGGCCAGAGGCGTCGCGGAGCAGGTGAACGGCGGCGCCGTCCGGCAGACGGTCATCGAGTGGAAGTCCGGGTTCCTCATCGTCAGCGTGGCTGGGGAGGGGGCCTGTCTGGCCGTGCTCTGCGGGCAGACCGCCGACATCGGCCTGGTGGCCTACGAGATGGCCATGCTTGTCACCCGCGTCGGCCAGTACCTCAGCTCGGAGGCGCGTACCGCCCACCCGCCTGCCGGGAGCGAGCGGTGAGCAGGCCGGACGAGCCCGCGAACGATGACTGGGTCGACCCGGAGATCATTCGACCTTACGTGGTGACCCGTGGGCGGACCCAGCACGCCAGCGGCACGTTCGACCTGATCTCCATGGCACTGTCGATGGGGCCTTCCCCCGGTCCTGGAGCCGGGCTCGATCCCGAGCACCTGTCGATCCTGCGGATGTGCCGCCAACCGAAGTCCGTCGCCGAGATCGCCGCGGATCTGGATCTTCCCATCAACACGATCCGCGTGCTGCTGGGCGACCTGTACGAACGGAGTCTCGTCTCCGCGCAAGAACCCCACTATGAGGCGGACATGAACGACATGAACACATATAGGGCGGTGCTTGATGGACTTCGCTCGCTCTGATCGCCCGCGCATGCCGACCGCGATCAAAATCCTGGTCGCGGGCGGCTTCGGTGCCGGCAAGACGACCATGGTCGGCGCCGTCTCCGAGATCAAGCCGCTGCGGACCGAAGAGATCCTCACCGACCGCAGCGTCGGCGTGGACGACACCTCGGGCGTGACGGCCAAGCGCACCACCACCGTGGCGATGGATTTCGGCCGCATCACACTGAGCACCGACTACGTGCTCTACCTCTTCGGCACACCGGGCCAGGAGCGGTTCTGGTTCGTCTGGGACGAGCTGGCCGAGGGGTCGCTGGGCGCCGTCGTCCTCGCCGACACCCGGCGCCTGGCCGACTGCTTCCCCTCGATCGACTACTTCGAAAGGCGCGGCACACCGTTCGTGGTCGCGGTGAACGCCTTCGATGGCGCGCCATCGTACGAGCTCGACGAGGTTCGGCTGGCACTCCAGCTCAACCCGTCGGTCCCGATCGTCATGTGCGACGCCAGGAAGCGGAAGTCGAGCCGGGATGTGCTCATCACGCTGGTGGGGCATTCCGCCAAACTGCGGGCGGAGCTGGTCGGCACCTGACGGCCCGCCTCGTCGCCGCACGCGCCGATGGAATTGCGGATGACCTCATCCACCGGGGATCTGACACAAATCACAGAAGATCTTGAGCGATATTTGTCTGATCGCTAAGGTGTGCCGAGTGCCACATTCCCCTGGTGTGCGACAACCGCGGTCATTACGCGGCCCTGGCAGGGCCTCGGCGGGCCACAGCAAGCACCGGCGATGGCGGGCAACACGGGTCCGTAGCAAGATCGTCGCGATGCTCGTCTCCCTGGTCGCCCTCTGGGGATTCAGCGCATGGGTCACCATCGCCGACGGCGTCAACCTGCTGTGGACCACCACGATCGACGCGAACGTCGTCCAGCCCAGCGAGCCCCTGCTGAAAGGTCTGCAGCGCGAGCGACGTCTCACCATCACCGCCCTCGGCTCAGGATCGGCCGCCCACCAGCAGCTGCGCGCCCAGCGCGAGGAGAACGACCGGCTACGGCAAGCGTTCGACGGGTCCGCCCGCTCGACCACGGCACAATGGGCCGCCTCCGACTCGCTCAACATCCGCTCCCGCGAGGTGTTGCGGCAGCTGGCCACCCTGCCCAAGCTGCGCCAGAGCATCGACGCCGGGCAGCAGAACCGCCGGCAGGCGCAGGCCGCCTATGACAGTCTGATCAACAGCTTCTACGACATGTACGACACGGCGCTGACCGCGCTCGGCGACGAGCAGCTCGTCAAGGACGGCAGGACACTCGCGGCGATGAGCACGGCCCGCGAGCTCCTGTCCCGCGAGGACGCGCTTGTCAGCGGCGTCCTCGCCGACGACGGCTTCACCCGCGAGGACCAATCCGAGGTGACCAAGGCGAGCGCCATCGCCACCTACACCCTGGAGCAGGCCGCCTCCGCACTACCCGCAGCGGACCGGCAGGCCTTCCGCGAGTGGCGGTCGGGCGCGTCCCTGACCCAGTTGCGCACGCTGGAGCAGGCCATGGCGGCCGCCGACCCCACGGTTGGCGAGGCCCCGATCAGTGCCCAGGAGTGGCGGGCCGCCGCCGACGGGGCGCTGTCCGGTCTAGACACTGTGATCCAGACAGGCGGTGACCGCCTGGTCGACCGGGCGGTACCGGTCGCGATCGGCGTGCTCATCCGTCTCCTGATCGCAGGCGGGCTCGGACTGGTGGCTGTCATCGCCTCGATCGTGCTCGCGGTCACCACCACCAGGTCGCTGCTGGCCCAACTGAACCGCCTGCGGGCGGCGGCGCTCGACCTGGCCGAACGGCGGCTGCCTGCCGTGGTCGAGCGGGTCAGCCACGGTCAGAACGTCGACCTGGCCGAGGAGGCGCCGCCGCTGGCGTTCGGCCCCGACGAGATCGGCGAGGTGGCACGCGCGTTCAACACCGTGCAGGAGACCGCGATCAGGGTCTCGGTCGAGCAGGCCGAGCTCCGGCTGAGCACCCGCAACACGCTGACCAGCCTCGCCCGCCGTACTCAGGGGCTGGTCAAGCGGCAGCTCGACGCGCTCGACGTCATGCAGCGCCGCGCCACCACCCCTCAGGAACTGACCGACCTGTACGCGCTGGACCACCTGGTCGTCAGGACCAGGCGCGCGGCCGAGAACCTGCTCGTGCTGGCCGGCGCCACACCGGCCAGAACGTGGCGGCGCTCGGTCCCGCTGCTCGACGTGGTACGCGGCGCGCTGGCCGAGGTCGAGGACTACCGCAGGGTCTCGATCACCCCGCTCGACGACAGCCACCTGCTCGGCAAGGCCGTCGGCGACCTCACCCACCTGCTCGCCGAGCTCATCGACAACGCCGTGTCCTTCTCCCCGCCCACCACCACCGTCACGGTGAGCGGGCAGCACGTGGCCAACGGGTACGTGCTGGAGATCGAGGACCGCGGTCTCGGCATGTCCTCCGCCGAGCTGGCCGAGGCCAACAGGCAGATCGCCGACCCGCCGGAATTCAAGATCACCGGTACGGCGGCGCGGCTCGGCTTCTACGTCGTCAGCAGGCTCGCGGCCAGGCACGACATCCTCGTGACGCTCAAGCCCTCGCCGTACGGTGGAGTGGCCGCGGTGGTCCTCGTGCCACTCGAGCTGCTGCCGGAGCCCGAGGAGAGCGATCTCTTCGAGCCGGCCGTCGCCCCGCGGAGGGCGCCGGTGCCCGTGCCGCGCCCGCAGGAGGCTCCCGCGCCGAGCTCGCAGACGGCCTTCGCGCCGAGCGCGCAGGAGCCCCCCGTCCTGCCGGTCCGCCGGAGGAAGACGCCCACCGCCCCGCCTCCGCAGCGCCCGGCGCCCGCGAATCCTCTCCCGCAGCGGACGGCGCCCGCGCCTCCGCTCCCCCAGCGGCAGCCGTCGGCTCCGCCGGGGCCGTTCCCTGCCTCGACGCCCTTGGCGGCCCCCACCCCGGCCCTGGCCCCGGCCCCCGCGCCTGCCCCGAGCACCGACCAGCCACTCCTCACCCCTGGAGGCCTCCCCCTGCGCGTGCCCCAGACCAGCATCGTTCCCGAACTGCGCGACCCGCCATCCCCCTCCGCCGCCGACGCGCGGCCCGACGAGCCCGTACCGGGCATCGCCGAAGACGAGGACGATCTGCGCATCCGCTTGGCGGCCCTCCAGCGGGGCACCGTCCGCGGCCGCGCCGCCGCCGAGCGCATGCTCAGCGGTCGCGACCACTACGGCGACCAGGAGTCGACATGACCACGACCCAGCTGAACTGGCTGCTCAACGACCTGACCAAACGGGTCACCGACATCAGGCACGCGATCGTCCTCAGCAGCGACGGGCTCCTGCTCGCCGCCTCCGACGGCCTGGAACCCGCCGACGCCACCCGGCTGTCGGCCGTCGCCGCCAGCCTGCAGAGCCTCGCCAAGGCCGCCACCGACTACGCGGGCGGCGGCCAGGTCAAGCAGACGCTCGTGGAATGGCAACGGCTGATCCTGCGCGTGACGGTCGCCGGCCATGGTGCCCGTCTCGCCGCGCTCACCGCCCACGATGCCGACCTCGGCCACGTGGCCTACGAGATGGAGATGCTCATCGCGAAGGTCGGTCAACACCTGTCCACGAACGAACGCCTCACCTCCCTCAACGGCACCGACCTGGGAGAAGGTGAGGTCGCTTGATGACCCGCTCAGGCCCGCCCGAGCACGAGATCGACCCCAGCCTGCTGCGCCCCTTCGTGATCACCAGGGGGCGCACCCAACCGGCCCGTGGCGCCTTCAACCTGATCACCCAGGCGATCGCGGTGGCCGGACAGCCCGCTCTGGGGCTCGACCCCGAACACGCGGCGATCCTGCGGCTGTCCAGGGCTCCGATCGCGGTGGCCGAACTGGCCTCCCACCTGGACCTGCCGCCCGGCGCGATCTGCGTCCTGCTCGGCGACCTCCTGGAGCAGGACCTGATCGACGTGCAGCACCCCCAACCCGACACCGACATCCAAGACCCGCAGGTCTACAAGGCGGTACTCGATGGTCTTCGCTCTCTCTGAACGGCGCCGCATGCCCAACGCGGTCAAGATCCTGATCGCGGGCGGTTTCGGCGCGGGCAAGACCACCATGGTCAGCGCCGTCTCCGAGACGCGAACGCTGCGCACCGAGGAACTGCTCACCGAACGCGGCGTCGGCGTGGACGACGTCTCAGGCGTCTCCGCCAAGCGCTCCACCACCGTGGCCATGGACTTCGGGCGCATCACGCTGAACACCGACTACGTGCTCTACCTGTTCGGCACACCGGGCCAGGAGCGTTTCTGGTTCCTCTGGGACGAGCTGGCGCTCGGCGCGCTCGGCGCGGTCGTTCTGGCCGACACCCGCAGGCTGGCCGACTGCTTCGCCGCCGTCGACTACTTCGAGCGGCGCGGCACGCCTTTCATCGTGGCGGTCAACTGCTTCGAGGGGGCCGACCAGTTCGAGGTGGAGGAGATCAGGCTGGCCCTCCAGCTCGACCCGGCCATCCCGATCCTGCTGTGCGACGCGCGCGACAAGGGTTCCAGCCGCGACATGCTCATCGGCCTGATCGACCACGCGCTCCAACGCCGGCTGCTGCACGCCCCCTGACGGCTGTTGCCGTTCCGGCAACGATGTTTGCCGTCCTGTGTGCCGATGGCGCATGCTCTCCGGCGAACGGAGGCAGCCATATGACAACGCACACGGAACACATCGGAACAGCCCAGGGCGCGAGCCCGGGCTCGGGCTCCGACGAGCGGGCCGAGCGGCGGTATGACGTCGTGGTCGTCGGCGGCGGTGCGGCGGGGCTGAGCGGCGCGCTGACGCTGGCCAGGGCGCGGCGCTCGGTGCTGGTGATCGACGCAGGACGGCCGCGCAACGCGCCCGCCGCCCACGTCCACACCTATCTGACCCGCGAGGGCATGCCGCCCGCGCAACTGCTGGCCGAGGGCCGCGCGGAGGTGATCGGCTACGGCGGCGAGATCGTGAACGGCACCGTCGTGACCGCCGAGCGCATGGACGCGGGCGGATTCCGCGTCGTGCTCGACGACGGGTCCGCTGTCGCGGCCGAACGGCTCCTGGTGACGACCGGCCTGGTCGACGAGCTGCCCGACGTGCCGGGCTTGGCCGAGCGGTTCGGGCGCGACGTGCTGCACTGCCCCTACTGCCACGGCTGGGAGGTGCGAGACCAGCGGATCGGCGTCCTGGCCACCGGGCCGCTGGCCGTCCACCAGGCGCTGATGTGGCGGCAGTGGAGCGCGGACGTGACGCTCTTCCTGCACACAACGGAGGGGCTCGGCGAGGACGAGCAGCTCTCCGCCCGCGGCATCACCGTGGTGGCGGGGCAGGTGGCGGAGCTGAAGGTGAAGGACGACGCGCTCACGGGAGTACGGCTGGCCGACGGCGCCGTGGTCCCCTGCCAGGCGCTCGTGGTGGCCGCTCGGCTCACCGCCCGGGTCATTCCCGGTCTGGGACTCGAGCCGGTCGACCAGGAGACGGGCGGGCACGTGATCGGCAGCCACATCCCCGCCGACCCTTCGGGAGCGACGGCGGTGCCGGGCGTGTGGGTGGCGGGAAACGTCACCTCCCTCGTCGAGCAGGTCATCGGCGCGGCGGGCGCCGGCGTCAGGGCCGGGGCGGCGATCAACGCCGACCTGATCGCCGAGGAGACGCGCCGAGCCGTCGCCGCCGCTCGCCACTCATCGGACGAAACCTTCTGGGACGCCCGCTACGACCAGAGCGACAGGGTGTGGAGCGGGAAGCCCAACGACATCCTGGTCCGCGAGGTCACCGGCATGGAGCCTGGGCGGGCGCTCGACCTGGGATGCGGGGAAGGTGGCGACGCGATCTGGCTCGCCCGGCGGGGATGGCGGGTGACCGGCGTCGACATCTCCGGCGTCGCCCTCGACCGCGCGGCCTCGCAGGCCGCCGCGGAGGGCGTCGCCGCCCTGGTGGAGTGGGAGCGGCGCGATCTCGGCGAGTCCTTCCCTGAGGGCACCTTCGACCTGGTGTCCACGCATTTCCTTCACAGCTTCACGGAGATGCCTCGGGAGAGGATCCTGCGGAGGGCGGTCTCGGCGGTCGCGCCAGGCGGAGTGCTGCTGATCGTCGGACACTCGGACACAGGACCGTGGCATCACGATTCCGAGCTGCGGTTGCCCAAGCCGGAGGAGGTGCTGTCGTCCCTCGAGCTTCCTGAGGGGCGATGGGAGGTGCAGCTGTGCGAGGAGCACGAACGGATCCAGACGGGACCGGACGGACGCCCCGCCAGCCGTACGGACAATGTGGTGAGGGTCCGCCGGCTCCCCGGCTGACGGGTCCTCGCGGTTGGGCTGGTTCTTCCCTCGCGCCGGCGGTTCATCCGCCTTTCATTTCTGTCCCCGACGCTCTCATGGGAGAAGCGAAGCAAGGGGTTAGCGTGAGCATCACCGCCGAGAAGGCCCAGCGGGTGTCCGGGTCCGCGCCGCGCCGCGGGCGCGGGCGGTGGATGTCGTGGCTGGTGGCGGCGTTGATCGCCGCTTGGGCCGTCGTCAGGGTCTTCGGGCTGGAACGTGGATCGTTCCTGACCCAGCTGATGACGCTCACGCCGTACGCGCTGGTGGTGGGCGTGGTCGTGGCGGTGGTGCTGGCCGTCCGCAGGAGGGCAGCCGCCGTGCCGGCGCTGGCCGCGTGCGTGGCGCTGGCCGCGGTCGTGCTGCCGCGCGCCTTCGCCGACCCGCTGACCGCGCGGGGACCGGCGCTCAAGGTGCTGTCGATCAACCTGTTCTCTCGGGCCGACGCCGAGTCGGTGGTCTCCTTGGTACGCGAGTTCGACCCGGACGTGTTCAGCGCGCTCGAACTCGCGCCCGAGACGGTCAGGCGGCTCGACGAGGCGGGGCTGGACACGCTCATGCCGTACCGCGTGCTCCAGCCCGCGTGGGGCGCGACGGGCAGCGGCCTGTTCGCCAAGCACCCGCTGACCGAGCTGAAGGGGCTGTTCACGCCGATCGGCCATCACATGCCCGCGGCCACCGTGACCCTGCCGTCGGGCGCCCAGGCCCAGGTGGTGGCGATCCACCCGAACCCGCCGCTGGGGCGGATGGCCACCGAATGGAACGCGTCGCTCGCGGCGATGCCTCCGCCGTCGCCCGACGTGGTGCGCGTGCTGGCCGGGGACTTCAACGCCAGCATCGACCACAGTGCGCTGCGCGGCCTGCTCGGGAAGGGTTACATCGACGCGGCCGAGACGGCGGGCAAGGGGCTGACGCCGACGTGGCCGCACGGGCGGCTGATCCCGCCACTGATCACCATCGACCACGTGCTGGCGGACCGGCGGGTGGGAGTGGCACGGGTGGAGGTACGCGACGTCCCCCGGACCGACCACCGCGCCGTCTTCGCCGAACTCCGCCTGCCGTGACACCGCCGGACGACGCCCGGCAGGTCACGCCTGGAGGCTGAGGCGCGGGCGGGGGTTCACCGGCGGCGGATGAAGGTGCCCAGGCTGTTCTGGTTGAGGTGCTCGACGGTCACCGCGGTCGCCTGCCCCGCTTCTCGCACGGTGAACCGTACGCCGGACAGGCCCACCGCGTTCTCCCCCTGGGTGACGTAGCTGAAGGTGTCACCGTCGTAATGGCGTAGCGGGAACGCCATCCCCTGGGGGCCGAGCCGCATCACCAGCCCGTCCTGGGTGGAGGTGACCTGCATCGGCCCGTAGTAGGCGTTGTCGTAGGTCCCCACGTACACGTCGGGGGCGTGCGCCTGTGTGGCGTCGGCGGGAGGCCGGGTGTAGTCGATCTTCGATCGCCCGGCCACGTCCATCTTCGCGAACAGCTTGCCGATGAGGGGCAGCCAGTCGACGGTCTGCCTGCCGTGCTGTGCGATGTCGAAGAAGATCTCGGCCACGGTCTCCGGCACGCCGACGGGTTCGCCGTTGGTGAGGACCACGATGCCGAGTCCCTCCGTCGGCAGCAGCGTCACCGTGGTGGCCGCGCCCTGATCGAAGCCGCCCGAGTGGTTGAGCCGGAGCCGTCCCAGCGCGTCGTAGTTCACGTTCCAGCCGAGCCCGTAGAACCCGGCCTCGCCGTACGGTGCCCGGGGCGGCATGGAGACGATCTGCGGCAGGTGCGTCTGGTCGAGGGCGGCCGCGTCGATGACCGTCCTGCTGCCGAACTTCCCGTCGCCGAGCTGCAGCCGCATCCAGGCGACCATGTCCCGGGCCGTGGAGCTCGCGCCGCCTGCCGGGGACTGCGCCTGGGGGTCGCGGGTGTACGTGGCCTCCCAGCGGCCGTCCACCTTGACGTGCAGGAAGGCCCTGTCGGGCGCATTGGCGTAGTCGGAGAAGAGCGAGCTGGTGGACTTCATGCCGAGGGGCCGGTACAGCACCTGGGCCGACAGTTCCTCCCATGTGACGCCGCGGGCCTGCGCCACCGCCTCCGCCGCCGCGGTCAGCCCGAAGTTGGTGTAGGCGTAACTCGCGCGGAACGGCGCCAGCGGCTCGTAGCGCAGGTGCCCGACGATGTACGGCCTGCCGTAGCCGAGATCTTCGAGCAGGTCGCCCGCGTGGTCGGGAAGACCGCTGCGGTGGGCGAACAGGTCGGCCAGGGTGACGTGCCTGCTCACCCATGGGTCCTTGAGCGAGAACCCCGGATCGTGCTTGATCACGGGGTCGTCCCAGGCGACCGTCCCGCCGCCCACGACCCCTGCGACCACGGTCGAGGCCAGGGGCTTGGAGACCGAGGCGAGCTGGAACACCGTGTCGGGGCCGACGGGCTGGGGGTCGCCCACGCCCCGTACACCGTATCCCTTCAGATACAGCGTACGGTCCTGGTGGACCACGGCGACCGACAGGCCCGGCACGCCGGTCTTGGCCATCGTGTCGCGGATGACCCCGTCGAGACGGGCGACGGCGCCGTCGATCTGCGCCCGGGTGAGCGAGGGCGCCGCCTGGGCCGGCGGGGCCGCGGATAGCTTCGGAACGGGCGTCGTGGCGGTCGTCGACGCAGGCGGAGTCGGTGAGGTCGGCGGGGTCTGTGCGGCCCGTGGGGTCTGTGACGTCACCGGGAGGCCTCCGGTGGCCGACGCGCCGAACCGCCCGGCCGTCGTCACCATGCCACCGGCGCCGCAGGCGGTGATCAGCAACACCCCCGCGCCCGCGGCCGCCAGGCCCGCACGCCTTCGCCACCGTCTCACCTTTAGTAGGTAACCGGTATTTTCGCAGTTCACACGGCTACCGGGCGCTTCCCCGTCTGGGAGGGCCATCGTGAAGAGGCGTGGTACCTGCGTGTGGACGGTCAGTGGCGGGGGCTCGGGCGGTGCGGTGGGTGGAGGGCGGCATGCGGTTGTTCTCGCCTCCACCCACCGCGAGGGTTACAGCGGAATCGCGCCGGTTATGGTGGTGCCTGCTCCATGGACGTCATTGACGGTCAACTTGCCGCGCAGCGCCGCGAACCGTGTCACAGGCACGGCGAATCGCTGGCTCGCCGGCACAGGGAAGCCCTCACCGTCATGGCTGATGGTCAGTCTGAGCCCGTAGTCCCCCGACGTGACGGCGATCGACACCCTCCGCGCCCCGCCATACGTCTCGATCTGGCCGAACACAGCCTTGATGGTGTAGCGGACGGCCTCCCCCACCTCACCCGGTACAGGAGACGCGGGCAGCGCCCAGATCTCGACCACGACGCCCGTCCGTGCCGACCACTCCTGAGCTAACGTCTCCAGCGTCGATCCGAGCGCGTCAGGCTCGGTCACATACAGCTGCATAACCATGTATCCCCCTGTTTCCTGTGCCCGACCTGAGCGGGCAGCCCCGTACATGGACCCCTGTGACGGACGTCCACGCGTACCCCGCGTCCGGTGTCCTGCCGCGTGGCGCGCGACAAGATCGAACGAGCCCCTGCCGAAGGTGATGCCTGCCCCCGTGTGGCCGAACATTCCCTCGTACGAGCCCTGACGCGGGCAGTCATGCATGTCCCCGAGTATGGCGTCTCGGCACCTGCCGTACGACGAGATCGGAGGAGACTCCGATGGGCTTTCCGCCTGCCGTACGACACGTGCGAATCCGGCTCCGATCAGCCGCGATGGCGGCCGTCGTCCGTCGCGGCGGCGGCGCCGGCGACGGTGAGCGCCGCGAGCGCTCCGATCAGCTTGTCCTTCATGCCCAACTGGTCGAAAACCCGCACGGCACTCCCAACTCGATCACTACCAGGCTGTCCGGAACCGCATAATACGGCCCGGACATTAACAACCTGATCAGCTCGACCGGACGGTACCGAACAGTTCCGTCGAGGTCAAGATCTCTATAGCGTGGATTCATGCCGACCAGAGCCCGCGAACGACTGCTCGTCACCGCCGAGGAGCTCTTCTACGCCGAGGGGGTCAGAGCGGTCGGGGTCGAGCGCATCCTGGGCCGCTCCGGGGTCGGGCGGGCCTCGTTCTACCGGCACTTCCCCGGCAAGGACGACCTGGTCGTGGCGGTGCTGCGGCGGGGCGACCAGGCGTGGAGGACCTGGCTGGCCGAGCGGGTGACCGCGCTGGGCGGCGAGGCGCTGAACGTCTTCGACGCGCTGGCCGAGCGGTTCGCGCGCGCGGACTTCCGGGGGTGCGCGTTCATCAACGCCATGGTCGCGACCGCCGATCCGGACAGTGCGGCGCATCGGGTCGCCGCCACCCACAAGGAGCGGGTCACCTCCTATGTCGTGGAGCTTCTCGCCGAGAGCGGGCATCCCGGCGGGGAGGGGTTGGCGCGCGAGCTCGTCCTGCTGATGGACGGCGCCATGGTCACGGCCTTGCGCGAGCGGACGACGACGCCCGCGCACCGTGCCCGCGCCATGGCCGCCGTGCTGCTCGACCAGGGCTCCGGCCGCCCTGACCCGCCCTCGGACGGGCGATCCAGGCGACCCGGGATCCGGCTGCTGCCACGCTCGATCGCGGATGGGTGATCCCGGCATCCCTGGATGGGCGACCGGCTGGAACGAGCGGTCAGGGCGCGAGGCGGACCGCCACCTCCACGCCCACGGGAGCGCCGTCCTCCAGCAGGCCGATCTGCCGGAGGTGGCCGAGCGACACGTTGACCCCGTCGCTCTCCACGGCCGCCAGCAGGGCGAGCACGGCTGGGTGTGCCGCCCCGTCGACGACAGGGACGTCCTGCTCGAACCGCCAGCGGACCACCATCTCCTCGCCTGGTTCGATGGTGCCGCGCCGCACGTCGTCCCAGTCGGCCGGGGGCAGGTCGGCGACCGGCCAGCAGCACACCACCTCCGTCTCGGTCTCGCTGCCCTCCGCGGCCCCGATCGTGGTCCAGAACGCCCCGGTCGGCGCGTTGCCCACCGCCGACAGCCGTCGCCACAGCCCGGCGAACAGCTCGTTGGCCTCCTCGTCGTCGGTCACCTCGGG
Organism: Nonomuraea sp. NPDC049152; assembly: GCF_040648355.1. Lineage (NCBI taxonomy): Bacteria > Bacillati > Actinomycetota > Actinomycetes > Streptosporangiales > Streptosporangiaceae > Nonomuraea > Nonomuraea sp. NPDC049152. The sequence goes on from NZ_JBEZDO010000030.1 coordinate 31,935, forward strand.
TGGGAGGACGACGCCTGCCCAGTGCTGCCGCTCCGCCTGCCGTACCTCCGTCTGCCACTTCACGGGGCCCGCCAGCAGCCGGTCGAGGACGGCGAGCGCGGCGTCCTGGCGTTCGCGCTCGGCGGCCAGCCTGGCGCGGTGCACGACCAGCGCCGCGGCCGCGGTCTCGGGGTCATGGAGCAGTTGGGGCGCCTCGGCCAGCGGCAGATCGGCAGAGCGGGCCGCCTTGAGCCTGAGCGCGGACTCGAACTGGGTGGCGCTGTAGCGGCGGTGCCGCGACCACTCGTCGACGATGGCGGGCGGCAGCAGGCCCTGCTCGTCGTAGAGGCGCAGCGCCTTCATGCTCAGGCCGGTCAGCTCGGCGAACTCTCCGATGTTCATCACGCGTCCCAGTGTGGGACCTCCCCCAGGGGCAGGTTCCACCTCGACCCTCGCGCTCGTGTACGGCGGCAGCACCCGACGGGCACAGGCGGCCGGGGAAACCGTCCGCGCCTGCTCGACCGGCTGCCTGACCTACCCGCGGGGGAAGGCGCCGCCCATACGGCGGGCGTAGGAGGCGAAGTCGCCCGGCTCGCGGCCGAGCACGCGCTGGACGCCGTCGGAGGTGTGCTCGGCACGCCCCTGGCTGATGTGGTCGAACAGCTCGCCGAGCAGCGCCGCGTACTCGGCGGGATACCCGAGCGCGGCGGCCTCCTCGCGGTACCGCGCGAGGCTGAGCGGGGTGTAGCCGATGGCTCTGCCGCTGGCCCTCGCCACCTCGGCGACGGCCTCGCGCCACGTGATCGCCTCCGGACCCGACAGCTCGTAGATCTCGCCCTCGTGTCCTTCGCCGGTCAGCGCGGCGACGGCCACGTCCGCGACGTCCTCCAGGTCGACGAACGGCTCCTTCCCCTCACCGGTGGGCAGCCTGACATCGCCTGCGGCCACGGGGCCCGTCAGCATCAGGTCCTCGCTGAAGTTTTGCATGAACCACGTCGGACGCAGGATCGTCCACGCCGTTCCCGACTCCCTGACCGCCTGCTCGGCCGCAGAGGGGGCGCCCATCTCGGCCCACACCCGCGCGGACAGCAGGACCAGCCGTTCGACGCCGTGGGCGGCGGCCAGTTCGCTGAAGGCCCGTAGCGTCGTGGCGGCGTCCGCGTCCTGCGAGTCGACCAGATAGGCGGCGCCGACGCCGGACAGCGCGGGCTTCCATGTCGTCTCGTCGGCCCAGTCGAAGCGCGTCTCGCCCGACCGGGACGCCACCCGGGGGGTACGGCCCTGCGCGCGCAGCCGTGCCGCCACCCTGCGGCCCGTCTTGCCGGTGCCGCCGAGAACCAGAATCGGTGAAGTCGTCATGCGCCCCAGTCAAACGCCGCCAGACTGGACGGTCGATGGCTGAAGCTCCTGGATCGATGTCTGCGCGTCTAGACTGCTCGGTGTGGAAGACGCGTTGTCGAGCCACGACCCGGTGATCGGCAGGGCGCTGCGGCTCATCCACGACGACCCCGCGCACCCGTGGACGGTGGCGAGCCTGGCCGACAAGGCGGGCGTCTCGCGGTCGCGGTTCGCACAGCGGTTCGCCGAGCTGGTCGGCCAGCCGCCCATGGCGTACCTCACCGACTGGCGCATCTGCCAGGCCGCCGACCTGCTGGCCCGCACCGACGGCACGGTCGACGCCGTCGCCCGCCAGGTCGGCTACTCCAACGCCTACGCGCTCAGCGTCGCCTTCAAACGCACCCTCGGCGTACGGCCCAGCGAGCACCGGGCCAGGTCCAGACCGACCGCCTGAGATCACGGTGGCCGCCCGAATCGCGATGGTGAGGTGTGCCGAGAATGGGAGGTTTTCAGTAGGATTCACCGCTTATGGCGTCCCCTCTGCGGCTGCCCGTGGAGAGCCTCAGGCTCGCCGGCAGACATCTGTTGCCCCTGGCGTTCTTCTACAGCGCGGGACGGCTGGTCCACGACCTGGTCCTGCTGGTGGCCGCCTACACGGCCGACGTCGAAGGCCCCCGCAAGTACGTGGGCTTCGCCGTGATGAGCCTGGCCGTGCTCGCGACGCTGGCCGCCTACATCGCCATGTTCAGGGTGATCAGGAGGGGCGAGGCGCCAGACCCGTCCGCGGGGGCAGCCGAGGGCGAGGTGGACGACAGGCTCAGGACCGCGATCGCCCACACCCTGCTGCCCTTCCTGGCGTTCTACGGCGCGTGGGGCCTGTTCGCGGAGGACGTGCGCCAGTACAGCGTGCTGGCCCAGGAGCTCGGCGGCGTCAGGCAGATCGACAACCTGTCCTTCGACCCGCTGCTGGTGACCGGCGCCATCGCCGCCGTCACGTTCGTCGTGCGCGTCCTGCTCGAGAAGTGGTATGAGCGGGGCCGCGGCGCGGTCGCCGGGGTGCTCACGACGGCCTTCGAGTCCATGTGGATGTTCTTCGCGGTCATCAGCCTGGAGGTGTTCATCTCCGCCAGGATCGAGTGGCTCACCTCGCGCGCCGCGTGGGCGACGGTGAGCGACGCGGTGGGCGCGGTGCTCGGCCCCCTCGGCGACCTGGTGGGCATGGTGCTACCCGATCCCATGGAGGCGCTGGTGCTCCCGCTGGTCTGGCTCACGATCGCCGCGGTCGTGTACGGCAGGGACATGTCGCGCGAGGAGGAGATCGTCGCGGGCACCCGCGTGCAGCCCGCGGCGGGGGCCGTGTGGCAACGGTTGCCGCGGCAGATCAGGTCGGCCGCGCAGTTCCTGACGGGCGGCCTGCGCGACAAGTACACCCCGATGCTCAACGGCATGCGCTTCGTCCTCAGCGCGGGCGCTCGCTTTTACCTGACGTTCTGCCTCTGCTACGTCCTGGTGACCCTGGCCGGGGACTGGACCTTCGTCGGCGTCACCAGGCTCGTCGGGCCGCACGAGAGCAACTGGTGGACCATGTGGCACGGCCCGGTGCGGTTCGGCGTGACCGCGCTGTTCGAGGTGGTGCGGATCAGCCTGCTGGCCGCCGCCCTCCACCTGCTCGGGCGCCACCGTGAGACCGTCAGCGCGCCAGCCTGAGTGCCTCCAGCGCGCCCTCCAGGCGTACCTCGACCCGCAGCGGATCGGCGGCGGCCGCGGGAACGACGAAGGAGGCCTGCCACCGCACCTCCTTACCCGTCTTCGGGGCTACCGCCTTGTAGTTCTTGTCGACGCGCGCGCACGTCGGCTCCACGCCGTCGAGCGGGGTGACCGAGCTGCCCGTCGCCGAGGTCCACACCCGGCCCGACGGGTCGCGGACCGCGGCGGCGCAGCCCTTGGCCAGCGCCTTGCCGGCCTCCCGGGACAGCGGGGTCACCCCGATCACCGCGGTCAGCGCCCTGGTACCCGCGGGGGCGAGCTCCCCTGGCTGCGCGGGCTCCAGGCTGATCAGCCGCCACCGCGATCCGGCGTGCTCCGCGGTCCCGCCGGGCGGCGCCTCGACGACGGCGTCTCCCCTGGCGAGCGAGTACCGCTCCAGATGGGGTAGGGCCTGGATGGTCACCACCCCGGTGACCGCGAGCGCCAGGCCGAGCGCGTAGCGAACGTTTCTCAAGGCGCGCTCTCCTTGATCGTCACCGTCGGGCCCGCCGCCGCGAGCCGCTCGCGGGTGAGTCCCAGGTCGATCTCCACCGCCGGGCCGAGCGCCCCGTTGAGCCGGTGGATGCTGGAGTAGCGCGCCTTGCTGATCACCAGCCGCGCCCCCTCCACCTGGCCGGGAAGGATCTCGAAGGCCAGCGCGCCCTTCCGCCAGATGCCCGCCTGCAGCGACTCGCCCTCCAGGCCGAGCACCCGGTCGCTGACCGCGAACTCGGCGCCGTCCGCCGACCGCAGCACGGCCGTTCCCAGCGTGACCTGCTCGGTGGTCGCCGCGGCCCCCGCCCGCACCACCACCCACACGCCGCCGGTGGTCATCGTCTGGTCGCCGAAGGACTTCTCCAGCCGCAGCGTGCGGCCCAGGTCCACACCGTCGACCCTGAAGGTGTACGGCAGGACGCGCACCTCCTCGCCCACCACGCCGCTCGTGGCGATCGGCCGGTAGGTCAGGTCCGCGTCGGGGACCAGCCGCTGTGCCCCGCCGATGGCGGCGAGCAGGGCCAGGCCGATCGCCACGGTCGCCGCTCTGTTCATCCGCGCTCGACCCGTGCCTTCAGGGTCGCCATCACCTCGCCCTTGAACCACAGGGACACGCCCGAGCTGTAGCCCAGCAGCGACCAGCTCGGCTCCCACGTCTCGTCGCGCATCGTGACCGTGACCTGCCGCGGCTCGCTCACGGACGCGGGCAGCACCCAGGCGAACCTGACCTTCTCCGCCATCCCGGGGTTGATCTGACCGCCCTGGGAGTCGTCGCGGAGGACGGCCTGGCGGTAGAGGTCGGCGATCGGGTCCACGTGATAGCGGTCGGCGTGTACGTCGAAGTCGAGGTACAGCTCGGTCAGGTTCACGGCCTGCGGGCTGACGTTCGTCACGTCCATGTCGAGCACCAGGTAGCGGCCCTTCTGCCCCGCGTCCGACCAGGGAAGCGGGTCCTTGGTGGTGAACGCGACCCGGCCCGGTTTGATCGCGACCCTGTGGCCGGTCACGCTCTGGCCGAGGGAGATCTGCCGCGGGCCTTCCTTGACGGCGTCCTCGAGACCGCCGAGCGGCCAGGCGATCAGGAGGGACGACACGACCACGGCGGCGATGCCGCCGTACCATCGCCACACCCCACGCCCGTGGGGCGACATGTCCCCTTCTGTCCGCACCTGCGGCATGATACAGACGATCGCCGCCCCGTTCAGGTCTGCCGGCGTTGCCGCATCTCGGCCTCGTAGACGTGCCGCCTGCCGTCGAGCAGCTCGACGCGAGCCTGGTGTTCCAGCTCCTTGAACGTCTGGTAGTAGCCGTCGTCGTACTCCTCGACGATCTGGAAGGTCCAGTGGCCGGGGATGACCTCGCGACCGAGCAGTTCGGTGCTGATCCGCCGCGCCAGCTCGCCCTGGCCCGCCGACTCCAGAAGCTCGACCACCTCGTCGAGGGTCAGGTCCGCGGTGCCCGTGAGCTGGTGGAAGGCGTAGAGGTGTCCGCGGGCGCGCTCGATGGTCTCCAGCGCCTCCGACAGGCGGCCGAGACCCTCGACGATCGCGTCACTGGCGCCTTCGGGACGGCGATGGTCGTGATCAGGTGTGTACGGCATGGTTGCCGGATACCCGTCCGACCACGAACGATGCGTCAGGGCGGGCCGATCAACCGGTGGCCTGACAGGCCGTCAGGGGAGAGTGATACGTTATGCGGCTTTAGGTACGTATCAAGAGATTTGGGGTTCAACGTGCGACTGATCCGCGGCATGGTCGCCGGCATGGCAGTGGGGTGCGCACTGACAACCGCGGGCTGCACGGTGGCGCTGCCGTTCGCCGACCCGCATCGCGCCCACCGGCCGACCCCCACCACGACGCCCACCACGAAGCCTTCCGCGAAGCCTTCCGCGCCGACCCGGGAGGACTTCGCGGGCGTGCTGGCCGACTACGTCGAGCGCAACAACACCGCCAACGCGAAGCAGGACGTCAAGCTGCTCGAGGCCTACGAGGGCGGGTCGAGCCTCGCCATCGACAAGGCCTCCTACGCCTCGAGCACTCCAGGTGGCGGTCCACATCCCGCCGAAGAAGGACGACCTCGGACAGTTCAGGGTTCTCGGCAGCTACTCCGGCATCACCGGAGGGAGCGGCCGATGACGCCACGGTGAACCCCCGGGCACCGCATAGCCAAAAAGGCCCCCAACTATCCTCTACATCCATGGCGCCGGCTGGGTCTTCGGCAGCGCCAACACCCACGACCGCCTCGTGCGCGAGCTCGCCGTCAGGACCGGCGCTGAGCGGGCTGCCACCCGCCATGGTCCTCAACGGCGAGGCCGACGTCCTGCGCGACGAGGGCGAGGCCTACGCCAACAAGCTGCGCGAAGCGGGCGTGGAGGTCACCGCGATCCGCTGCCAGGGCGTGGTCCACGACTTCGTCATGGTCGACCTGCTCCGTGACACCCATGCCGGCAAGGCCGCGCTGGAGATCTCCACGGCCTTCATCCGCCGGTTGCTCGGCACCGACTGAGTCAGGCGCGTGGGGCCCGCTCACGGGGTGGGCCCCACGTCGTAGCCTGGACTATGGCAAGAGCCGTCCCGGCCGCCGCCACAGCTCTCCCCGCGCTCAGGGCCGCGAGGGCGCCCGATGTCTACGCCTGCTACGCCGACCTGGCCGCGCACGAGAGCGAGGGCGAGGACTACCGGCGCGTCCAGCGCCTGCCCAAGCGGGCCAGGGTGGCGCACATCGCCATCCACGGCGGCGCGATCGAGCCGCCGACCACCCAGCTCGCCCGTTACGCCGCGGGCGGCAGGCACGCCTTCTACTCCTTCGAGGGACTCAAACCCTCCGGCAACGGCGTCCTGCACCTCACCTCCACCCACTTCGACGAACCGCGTGGACGCAAGGTGGTGGCCGCGGTCGACCACACGGTCTCCTGGCACGCCGCGGCGGACGCCAAGGCGATCACCTACGTCGGCGGCCGCGACAGGAAGCTGGCCAAGAGGATCGCGACCGCGCTGCGCGCCGCGGGGTTCGCCGTCGCCGCGTCGGGACCGAAGGAGCTCAGCGGCGACCACCCCGCCAACATCGCGAACCGGAACCGCAGGGGCATGGGCGTGCAGCTGGAGGTGAGCAAGGGCCAGCGTGAGCGGTTCTTCGCGGACGGGAACCTGAGCCGCGCCTGGATCGAGGAGCCGGCTCACCGCACCAGGGCCTTCTACCGCTACGTCGCCGCCGTCGACGGCGCGCTTCCCTGGTAACCGGCGCCGAACCCCGGCATCTTTCCGATATCCGCCGCGCCGTGACGCAAGCCTGCCGTACCCTCCTAGTCACGACACGCATTCTTACGATTACCCAGAGCGAGGGGATGAGGGTGCGACGGTCCATCAGGGGCAGCAGGGTGCGGGCGCAGCCGTACCGTGACCTCGTCTGGCTCGCCTACCTCTCCCTGCCCGGCGCGGCAGGTGAGGAACGGCGGCTCGTGCTCGCGCACCGCCTCTCCGCCTCCGCCGTGACCGGCAGGGCCAGGATCGACGAGGTACGGCTGCGCAAGTCGTTGCTCCGCAAGGTGCTGCGCGGGCGGCTCATGCCGTGGTCGGGCAGGCTGGCCAGGGTCGAGGCGGTGCCCGCGGTCACGCGACACGGCGACGTGGAGTTCACCAGGCGCTTCGACGGCCTCCCCGCGCCCGCCCGCGCCGCCTACGCGCTGCTGCGGCTCGAGGAGCGCCCCTACGACCAGGTGCTGGAGATCCTGACGGGCGCGGGGGTCGACGACCCTGGCGCGGCCCTGGCCGCCGTGGCCGACTTCGAGGAGCAGGCGGGCTGGATGTGGCGGCCCGCGTTCGACCCCACGCTCGTCAGGATCTACGGCCGTCCTCCGGTGGAGCGCAGGCTCAGGGTCGCGGCGGCGGCGGGGCTGTGCCTGCTCGCGAGCCTCGTCGTCCTTCCCCAGCTCGACCTCGAACGGCCCGGCATCGCCGCCGCCCCTTCGGTGGCCAGTCCGGAGATCCTCCGGGCCGCCCGCGACGCCTGGCGCGCCGGCACCGACCTCGACCTCGCCACGTGGGCGCCGAGGGGTTCACTCCTGCGCGACAAGGAGCTGGTGCGCCGCGCGATGGGCGCGTGGGAGGCCGGCAGCGCGCAGCTGCTGTTCGCGGGGCAGGTGGACGACGCCAGGGTCGTCCTGCTGAGGCGGCCCGAGCGGGTGGCCCGCTACACCGAGACGGCCAAGGGCCCGACCCTGGAGGTCCTTCCTGAGCCGCGCGTCAAACCTGACGGCGCCAGCCCGCTCAAGCTGCGCACGACCGCCGCGGGCAGCCGCTACCTGCTGCCGCCGTGGGTGCGCGAGGTGTCGAGGACGGCAATGGCGGGCCGGACGCCTCGCTGGCACAAGGTCGAGGTCAGGGACGGCGTGACCGCTGCCGTCCCGCTCGCCGGGCGCCCCGGCTGCTGGCAGGGGCCCGTCCTGCGGCTGAGGGCTCCGGAGATCGCGCAGGGCACGCCGTACACGATGATCGATTTTGGCCGGTTGTCGCTCGCCAACGCCTCCTACCAGCCGCCCCCGCCGGCGGAGATCAACAGGAACGGCCCCTACGAGCTGGACACGCTCCCCCAGGCGTTCAGCGCGTGGAAGCACGTCGGGTGCGCGGTGGAGCGGCCGGAGGGGGAGATCCAGGGGGCGACCGCGTGGGAGTTCTGGGCGGGCGAGCTGCCCGAGGGGGCGCGCGGGCGCTGGGTCTGCCTGCGCACGTCCGACGCGGACGGCGGCAGCGCGGTGCGGGGAGTCCTGCTCACCACGAGCGGCGGGCGCACCACCGGCACGCCGACCCCCGCCCACGCCGGCACCTGGGACTGCAGCAGGCTGCGCGGCGACATCGTGGCGGGCGTCTGGTGGAAGGCGCCGTCGGGCAGGCGCTACTACGTGGCCGCGGGCAGCAGGCGGGTCGTCGCGATGAGCGTCGGCGAGCATGACGTCTCGGGACGGCACGTCGCCATCGCAGGGTCGGGCATCGCCCGGCCTCGGCTCTCGGCGGTCAACGAGGCCGGCCAAAAGGTGTCCGCCCTCCAGTGAGGCCGACGTCGTCCCGCCGCGGTGGTGAACCGGATTCTCACGCCGCGGGTCTGCAGGGTGGGCGGGTGTCGCCGTCCACGGGCTCGTCCCACCCGCCGATCGCGGTCTCGGCAACGAGCAGGTCGACCACGTCGGCCAGGCTGCCCCTGCGGGCGAACGCCCTGCGCTGACGCTCGGCCGAGCTGCCCCTGCCGAGCGCGTCCCGCGCCAGCGCCGAGACCAGCTCCCAGTCGCCCGCCTCCTCCAGCTGCGGCCGCAGCCCCGCCACCATCCGCTCGATCACGCTCGCGGCGGGGCCGCGCACGCCCTCCACCGGATCGACGAGCTCGCCCTCCATACCGGACCGCGCCGCCTGCCACGTCGCCGCGCGCACCGGCTCCAGCTGCACCTCACTGTCGGGGTCGCGGCGTATCGCCGGGCACTCCCTGACGACCAGCGCCCTGAACAGCCCCGCGATCAGCACGATGTCGTCCACCCTGGTGCACGAGTCGCAGATCCGCAGCTCGACCGTGGGCACGTGGGCCGAGGGCCTGATGTCGAAGTAGGCCATGCCCGCGTCGGAGATCACCCCCGACCTGATGAGCTCCTCGAGCATCCCCTCGTACTCCGCGGCAGACTCGAACTTCGCCATCGGGCCCGCGGTGGGCCAGCGCCGCCACACCAGCGTCCGGTAACTGGCGTATCCGGTGTCCTCCCCGAGCCAGTACGGCGAGCTGCAACTGAGCGCCAGCATCGGTGCCAGCCACGGCGCGAGGCGGTGCGAGATCGCGATCGCCAGGTCGGGGTCGCCCACCTCGACGTGCACCTGGGTGGCGCAGATCAGCTGTTCGCGGGCGAGCAGCTGGTAGTCGTCCACTATCTGCTCGTAGCGGGGGTCGGGCGTGACCCGCATCTGCTTCAGGTCGGTCAGCGGAGCGCTGCCTGCGGCCACGACGCCGAGCCCGAGGTCCTCCGCCACGGCGATCATCACCGCCCGCAGCCCGGCCAGATCGCGGGCGACCTCGCGCAGGTCGTGAACGGGCAGGGTGTGCGACTCGACGGCGGCGCGTTGCAGCTCCTTGGTGAACCGGTCCTTCGGCAGCGCCTCCAGCAGGAGACCTGACCGCGGCACCAGATGCCGGGTGCCGGTGTCGACGATGTGGAACTCCTCCTCGACCCCGATCGCGGGTCCCGTCACGACGACCCCCTTTCAGCACGCCGACGGTCATCTCCCCAGGAATCCCGCCTTCGCACATCACGGACGCCTCCTATCAGGCTGACCTGCACGAACGCGAGTGAAGCGGCCGCGTCGGGGTAGGCGGACAGGAACCTCAGCCCCGAGGAGGGTCCCATGGAAATGCGACGTAAGCCCACCGCCGGATCGCCCGTCCAGCTCGCCGCGCTCGTGGTCGGCGCAGTGTTCCTGCTCGTCGGCATACTCGGCTTCGTCCCCGGGATCACCACGCACTACGACGACCTCGGGCTCGCGGGCCACCAGTCGGGTGCGATGCTGCTCGGCGTCTTCCAGGTGTCGGTCCTGCACAACGTCGTCCACCTGCTGTTCGGCGTCGCAGGCCTCCTGCTGGCCCGCAGTTGGGCGGGCGCGCGCGGCTACCTCATAGTCGGCGGCGTCGTCTACCTGCTGCTGTGGCTCTACGGGCTCCTCATCGGTCACGAGAGCGCCGCCAACTTCGTGCCCGTCAACATGGCGGACAACTGGCTGCATCTCTTCCTGGGCATCGCCATGATCGCCATGGGCTACCTCCTGTCCCGCGGCCGTGTGGCCGCCCGGCACTAGCCGGGACTCTGCCCGAGCGGTGACGCGCGGGGATAACCGAGTGCCTACGGAGTGTAGTTTCCGGTGACGTTGGGCGAAATTGTGTGACTCGTGACAACCAAGACCCCGGGTGAGACCGTCGAACCATTGACACGCGCTGCGCATGGGGGCTGGTTTGGTTCCGGGTTACCGCGAAGTACGTCAGCTGGGCGCCGGCCGTACGGGCCGGGTGTTCCTGGCCACCTACCAGTCCACCGGCGCGTACGTGGCGATCAAATACCTGAACGCCACCCTGCGCAGGGACGCCGAGTTCATGGAGCGCTTCAGGGCGGAGACGCCTGGGCTGGTGGAGATCGACGATCCCAACGTCGTGCGCTTCTACGAGTACGTCGAGACGCCGACCAGAACCGCCGCGGTGATGGAGCTGGTCGACGGGGTGTCGCTGCGGGCCATCCTGACCGAGCATCGCAGAACCAGCCCCGAGGCGGCGCTGGCCGTACTGAAGGGAACGCTGCTCGGGCTGGCGGCGGCGCACGAGCGGGGTATCGCGCATCGGGACGTGAAGCCGGAGAACGTGCTGGTCCAGGCGGATGGGACGAGCAAGCTCGCCGACTTCGGGCTGGCCGTCCACGTGGAGGAGCCGGGGGTGCCCGCGGGCAGCCCGCCGTACATGGCGCCCGAGCTGTGGACGCACGGGACGGCGGGCGTGCTCGCCGACCTGTACGCGGCGGCGTGCGTGCTGTTCGAGTGCATCACGGGGCGGCAGCCCTACCGGGCGCCCGATGTGGCCGCGCTGCGCGACAAGCACCTGGTGGAGCCGGTGCCCGTCGAGGTGGTGCCCGACGCGGTCCGCGACCTGTTACGGCGCGGCCTGGCCAAGGATCCCGCGGCCAGGCCGCGCTCGGCCAGGGAGTTCGCGGCCGAACTGGAGGACGCGGCCGTCGCCGGGTTCGGGACGGAGTGGGAGAAGCGGGGGCTCAGGCACCTCGGCGAGCTGGCGACGCTGCTCGCGCTGCATTACCCGCTGGCCAACCCCGGCTCGCCGCAGGAGGCGCCCACCAGGGGGTCCCTGGTGCGGGAGTGGCGGGTGCCGAGACTGCCGCCGCACCTGTGGATCGCGGGAGGGGCGCTGGTCACGACGCTGATCGCGCTGCTGATCAGTGGGGGACGGCTGCCGCCGGGCCCCGGCACCTTCCTCGCGCCCCCTCCCAAGTCGCCCTTCGAGCTGGGCGCGACGCCCGTCGACTCGAAGCCGACGTCCAAGAAGGCCGTCCCGAAGCCCACGGCGTCCAGGACGAGCGCGGGCACGCGCACCGCGCCGGCGAGCAGGCCGCCGGACACGACGGTGACGCCTCCGCCGCCGACCCCTCCGCCTGGCCGGCCGTCCGTCCGGCCGTCCGCCTCTCCCTCCGGGTCGCCGCCCGCGCCGCCCACGAGCGCGCCGCCCAAGGCGGGCGCGCTGTCGCCCGCCGTCAAGTCGGCGGACATCGTCACCTGGAGCGGGTCCGCGGGGGCGGTGAAGGTCGCGACCGAGGGCACGGGTCCGGTACGGCTGCGCGTCAGCTACACCCGCAGGGAGGGCGACGGGCCTTCCCGCACGGTCCACGAGGACGTCCATGAGTTGAAGGGCAGGACCGCCTACACCGTGCCGCTGTCGCGGGATCTCGGCGAGGTGGCGTGCGGGAAGCGGGCCCATTTCGGGCTGATCGTGCAGACCGAGCGGGCGGCGGCGAACGGCCCGCAGATCAGCGAGGTCCCCGTGGACGGGCCGCCGTGCGCGTCGTCCCCCACGGGTTCCTCCCCCGCCGCCACGTCTCCCACCGCCTCCTCGACGACGGCGGCCGCCACCCCGCCCGCGACCTCGCCCGCGACCTCCTCCTCCACCACCGCGCCCGCCTCGGCCCCCGACCCGACCGCTTCCGCGCCACGGGTCACCTCCGAGCCGCCGTCATCACAGGAGGCCGCCCCCGACGATGACCCCTGGTCAGGCGCCACCACGTCACCGGCTCCCGGCGACTCCTAGGCCGGCACTGAGGGCGCGGCTTCGACGAGGCCGTGAATGAGCATGTCGAGGGCCTTCTCGAAGTCCCTTGCGGGGTCGGCGACGACCTCGGGCATGCTCGCGAGCAGCCTGCTGAAGTGCGGCAGCCGGGCCGGATCGACCTCGCGGACGTAGGCGCCGAACTCGCGCCGCCCCGCGTGCTCATGGACGTCGCCGGTGAAGCCGGCCGTCGACAGCATCAGCGAGCCGAAGACCAGCGCGTTCACCGCTCCCAGCGCCCGCCACACCCCGACGTCGTCGAACCCGGCCTGGTAGAGGGCGCCGACCACGCCGTCGAGCGGCGCGAGCGCCCGTTCCGACGTCGGGTTCGACTGGTCCGTCACCAGAGCCAGCGGCACCACCGGGTGCCGGGCGAAGGCGTGGTACATGTTCCCTGCCACGGCCCTGATCTGCTCAGGCCACGGCAGCGAGGGGTCGGGCCGCTCGATCGTGCTGAAGACACGCTCGGCCAAACCGTCGAGGATGTCGGCCTTGTTGTGGACGTGGTTGTAGAGCGACATCGCCTCCACGCCCAGCGACTTGGCCAGCCTTCGCATGGACAGCCCCTCGAGCCCCTCTTCCTCCGCCAGCCTCAACGCCGCGTCGAGGATCTTCTCCCTGTTCAGAGGGTCGCGCCGGGACATCCATGGGCTCCTTGTGCGGTTGTGCCGATTGACAAAGCTTACACCGTATGTATGTACTTACGGCGTAAGCATACGGCGTAAGTAAGGAGCGGTTCGATGACCGACGTGGTGATCGTGGGTGGCGGGCCGGTCGGCCTGCTGCTGGCGAGCGAGCTGAAGCTGGCCGGAGCCGACCCGCTGGTGCTGGAGTCCGCCATCGGCGAGCAGCGGCGCACGCGGGATCTGGGCCTGCGCGGGATCAACGCGCGCAGCATGCACACCCTGGGGCTGCGCGGGCTGACCGGGCCGCTGGTCGAGGCGCAGTGGGCGATGTTCCGCGGGCTGGCGGCGCAACGGACGCCCAAGGACGAGGAGGACGTCATCGGCTTCATGATGAGCCTGTTCGAGAAGGGCGAGAGCGGCGGCCACTTCGCAGGGCTGCCGCTGTTCGGCGAGGTCACCAGGACGCCCGAGCGCGTCCTGATCAAGCAGCATCTGCTGGAGGGCGTGCTGGCCGACCGCGCCGAGTCGGTGGGCGTGCGGATCCGGTCCGGCTGCCAGGTGACGGACGTCGCCGACGAGGGTCCTTACGCGGTGGTCACGCTGGCCGGCGGAGAGACCCTGCGCGCGGGCTACGTGGTCGGATGTGACGGCGGGCGCAGCACGGTGCGCAAGCGCGCCGGATTCCCCTTCGAGGGCACGCCGGCGACCATGACGGGCCGCACCGCCGTCGCCGAGTTGGCCACGCCCATCGCCTCGGCCATGCGCGGCCCCGGCGGCCTGCTGAACCTGTCGCTGGTGCCCGGCGAGATCGCCACCATCGAGTTCGACGGCGGCCCTGACGGGCGCGACGCGCCCGTGACCGCCGAGGAACTGCAGGGCAGCATCAGGCGGGTCAGCGGGAACGACGCGGTCGTCACCCGGGTGGAGGCCGGGATCCGCTACAGCGACAACACCCGCCACGCCGACACCTACCGCAGGGGCAGGATCCTGCTCGCGGGGGACGCCGCCCACGTCCACTCGCCGATCGGCGGCCAGGGACTCAACCTGGGCCTGCAGGACGCGGCCAACCTGGGCTGGAAGCTCGGCCTGGTGGTGCGGGGGCTCGCGGGGGAGGACCTGCTCGACACCTACACCGCCGAGCGGCACCCCGTGGCGGCGACGGTGCTGCGCAACACGCGGGCGCAGGTGGCGCTCATGCGGCCCGGCCCCCAGGTGGACGCGCTGCGCGAGGTGCTCGGCGAGACGCTGCGCATTCCCGGGGCGCAGCGGCACTTCCTCGACATGGTCAACGGCACGGACATCGACTACGCGCCAGGCTCGGCGCACCCCCTGGTCGGCCGGTTCCTGCCCGACCTGGAGATCAAGGACGCCGGGTACGCCAGGGACCTGCAGGCCGGCGGTCACGGGCTGCTGCTCGACCTGGCCGACTCCGCCGAGGTGAGAAGGGCGGCCTCCGGCCACGGCGACCGCGTCCGCGTGATCACGGGGGCCGCGCCGGACGGCTCCGTGGAGGGCCTCGCGGCCTTGCTGGTCCGCCCCGACGGGTACGTCGCCTGGGTCGGCGCCGACGGTCTCGCGGACGCGCTGACCACCTGGTTCGGCCACGCCACCTGAGGGAGCCCGCTCGGCACGCGGACCGCGGCTGCGGCCAGGCGCCGAACACGTCCTGCGGGTGCGCCCGTGTGCCCTTGTGAGGTAACCAAGCGTGCGCTAGCTTGGCAGGCGATGGACACCTACTGGGCCGCCTGCGCGCGCGGCGAGTTGGTCATTCAGCGATGCACGGCCTGCGAGCGGCGGGTCCACCTGCCCGCCGCCGCGTGCCCGTGGTGCGGCGGAGCCGACCTCGTCTTCGAGCCGGTCTCCGGCGACGGAGTCGTGCACACCTTCACGGTGGTGCACCGCTCGTTCGTGCCCGAGTTCCGCGGGCGGGAGCCGTACGTGCTGGCCTGGGTGGATCTGCCGGAGGGGGCGCGCGCATTCGGCCGAGTGGTGGAATGCCCGCCGGAGAGGGTGCGCATCGGGATGCCGGTGCGGGTGACGTTCAGCGACGAACTGCCGCAATGGAGGCCCAGGTGAACGTTTTCATCCCCGTGGAGGACGTCGGCAAGGCGATCGCGTTCTACGGGCTGCCGGTGAAGTTCAGGGACGGTGACAGGTTCGCGCTGCTGGAGGGCGGGATCGGGCTCGCGGGTCCGGCCGAGCACCTGACGGGCGCGACGGCGTTCTGCCTCAAGGTGGACGACATGGCGCGTGCCGTACAGGACCTCCTCGCCAGGGGCGGGGCGGTGGAGAGGGAGCCCGAGGCGGGCCCGCACGAGACGCGGGCGGTCCTGCGCGACCCCTCAGGAAACCTCTTCGTGCTCTACTCCCCAGGAGGTTCCGCATGACCCCCTATGGCAACTACGCCTACGCCATCCTGACGGCGGGGGCGCTGCGCACCCCCGGCAAGGTGGCGCTGACCTACTGCGGCGAGCAGAGCCTCACCTACGACGAGCTCAACAGGGCGGTCAACCGCCGGGCGCACGCGCTGCTGGCGGCGGGAGTGCTGCCGGGCCAGCGGGTCGCGGCGCTGCTGAACGAGACGTTGACGGTCGCGGAGGTCTACCTCGCGCAGGCCAAGGTCGGGGCCATCACGGCGGCGCTCAACCCCTACTGGCCGGTGGAGACGCTGCGGGCGGTCGTGGCCGCGTCGGGCTGCACGGCGTTCGTCCACGACGCCACCGTGGCGGCGATCGTCGAGGAGATCAGGCCTGCCCTGCCCGAGATCACCACATGGATCAACGCGGAGGAGCTGACCTCGCGGGAGGAGGGCGAGCCGCCGCTCGGCGCCGCCTTCGACGACCCGCTGGCGCTCTACTACACCTCGGGCACGACCGGGCTGCCCAAGCCCGTCGTCCACACGCACGCCTCGTCCCTCGCGACCGCGCAGATCTGGCTCGACGTGCCGCGCGCGCCCGACTCGGTCTTCGGCACCGGCGCGATCATCTGGGGTATCGGCTTCCCCGCCATCGTCGGACCCGCCCTCTACACCGGCATGCGGCTGGTGCTGGAGCAGGACTGGGGTCCCGGCAACTTCCTGAAGGTCGTTCCGAGGGAGAAGGTCACCCACCTGTCGCAGATCCCCTCCTTCTACGCGGCGCTGCTCGGCTCGGCCGAGCACGAGCAGGTGGACCTGTCCTCGATCAGCGTCATCATGCTCGGCGGCGAGCCGCTGACGGCGTCGCTGCTGTCCAGGATCAAGCAGCGGTTACCCGAGGCGGGCGTCTACTCCTACTACGGCCAGACCGAGGCCCCCTACACCTGCATGGGCAGGGTCGACGACGGCTCGACCCCGCTCGGCACCTCGGGCAGGGCCCGCACGGGTTGCGCCGTCGCGATCACCGACCCTTCGGGCGCGCGCGTCGTCGACACGGTCGGCGAGATCAACCTCGCGGGGCCGCACCGGATGGCGGGCTACGACCTGCTGCCCGACAAGACGGCCGAGGTGCTGCGCGGCGAATGGTACGTCGGCGGCGACCTCGGCACGCTGTCCGCCGACGGCGTCCTGCAGGTGCTCGGACGGCGCGAGGACGCCATCCTCAAGGGCGGCGTCTGGACCCAGCCCTCCGTCGTCGAGGAGGCGGCCACCGCGCTCGACTCCGTGGCAGAGGCGGGCGCGGTCGGGGTCGGCGACGGCCGGATCCTGCTCGCGGTGGTGCCCATGACCGGGCAGGCGCTCGACTCGTCCAAGATCGCGCTGGCGCTGGCCGACACGCTGCCGCCGCACCAGCGGCCCGACGTGATCGTGGTCGCCGAGTCCCTGCCGCACTTCGCGGACGCCTCAGGCGGTCCAGGCAAGCTGCTGCGGCGCGAGATCCGAGAGATGTACCAGCACCTTGTGGACTGAACACCGGGTCAAGGAACTGCTGAGGGAATCCGGCATCCCGGTGCCGCGAGGGGTCGCCGACCCCGCCCTCGCAGGGACGCTGACCCCTCCCCTGGTGCTCAAGGCGGCCGGTCTGCTGCACAAGTCCGACGCGGGAGGGGTACGGCTCGGCCTGACCCACGACACGCTCGGCCCCGCCGTCGCCGAGATGCGCGAGCGGCTCGGCGACGGGTTCCTGATCGAGGAGCAGGCCCCTGCCGGGGCCGAGTTGATCGTCGGGCTGGTCCGCGACCCCGGGTTCGGCCCGGTCCTGCTGGCGGGCCTCGGCGGGGTGTGGACCGAGGCGCTGCGCGACACCGCGCTGCGCCTGTGCCCGATCTCCGAGACCGACGCGCGGCGCATGCTGGCGTCGCTGCGCGGCTCCTCCCTCCTGTACGGCTACCGCGGCTCCCCCGCCGTCGACGTGGACGCGGTCGTGAAGCTCCTGCTGACGATCGGCGGGCACGGCGGGCTGTGGGAACGGCTGGAGCTCGGCGAGTTCGAGCTCAATCCGGTGATAGCGAGCCCCTCGGGCGTGGTCGCGGTGGACGCCCGCTATCTCCCCTCGGCCTCTCCACCCCCTGTCGCGCCCGTCGCGCAGGACTTCACCGCCCTCTTCGAGCCGCGCAGGGTGGCCGTGGTGGGCGCGTCCACGAGCAGGCCGAACTTCGGGAACATGTTCCTGGAGTTCTACCTGGCGGCGGGCGCGGACGTGGTCGCGGTCCATCCCACGGCCACGTCGGTCGGCGGCGTGCCCGCGGTGCCCTCGCTCGCCGCCGCCGACGTGGACTATGCGCTGGTGGCGGTGCCCGCCTCACGCTGCGCCGAGGTGGTACGGCAGGCGCGCGGCGTGCCGTACACACAGGTCATGAGCGGGGGTTTCGGCGAGGCAGGGCATCCCGGCTCGGAGGCGGCGCTGGTCGAGGCGGCCCGCGAGGCCGGGACGCGGCTGCTCGGGCCGAACTGCATGGGCGTCTACTGTCCCAGGGGGAGGCAGACGTTCGTCGGCGGCGGGCTCGGGCCGCAGGGGACGGTCGCGCTGATCTCGCAGAGCGGCGGGCTCGCCGGGGAAGTGATCAAGGTGGGTGAGCGGCGCGGGCTGGCGTTCAGCAGGGTCGCCACCGTGGGGAACGCGGCCGATGTGACGCCCGCCGAGCTGCTGCGCTGGCTGTCGGCCGACCCGTCGACCTCGGTCGTCGGCCTGTACCTGGAGGACCCGCGCGACGGTCTCGCGCTGTTTTCGGCGCTGGCGGGGTGCCCCTTGCCGGTCGTCATGCTGGTGGGCGGACGCAGCGGCCAGGGCCGTCGGGCGGCGGCCTCGCACACCGGGGGGATGGTGAGCGACTCCCGGATCTGGCAGGCCCTCGCCGACCAGACCGGCGCCGCCCTCGTCACTTCCCAGGACGCCCTGATCGGCACCCTGGCCTACTTCCAGTCCCACGCTCCCGTCCGCCCCCCGGCCTCCCCGAAGCCCCCCAGCCCACCGACCCACCGGGACCCCGACCACCCGCCCACCTCCGGCTCCGGCCTCAGGGCCCCTCGCCACTCCCCCGAAGCCGCCCGCGACCACCCCACCCCCGATCCTTCGGAAGACCGCGGCCCCGGGGGCGGGCGGGCCGGGGTGTTGGTGGTCGGGCCCAGCGGAGGCGCGGGCGTGCTCGCCGCCGACGCGTTCGACGACGCGGGGCTCACCCTCGACCCCCTCCCCGACGACGTGCTCGACGACCTCAGGAGCCTCGGGCTCGGCGTGGGAAGCTCGCTGGCCAACCCGCTCGAAGTCCCCGTCGGCCCCAGAGGCCGGCCCGACCTCGTCAAGCTGGTGATCGCCGCGATCGTCCGCCGCCTGCCGTACCAGGACGTCGTCGCCCACGTGAACGTGCAGAGCTTCTTCACCTACGGCACCACCGCCGAACCCCTGCTCGACTACGCCCGCCACCTGGGCGAGGTCGAAGGCGTCAGGGTCACGCTCGTCACCAGGAACGGCGAGTTCGCCCCGCCGGGCGTCGAGGACGAGATCAGGGCGATCGCCGCCGAGGCGGGTATACCCGTCTACCGATCCATGGAGGCGGCCGCGATCGCCGTCGCCGCCGGTCAACGTTTCTGTGGAGGCACCGATGGGACTGCTTGACGGCAAGGTCGCGCTGATCACCGGGGGCGCGCGCGGCATGGGAGAGGCGCACGTGCGGCTGTTCACCGAGGAGGGCGCGCGGGTCGTCTTCGGCGACGTCCTCGACGACGAGGGCAAGGCGCTGGCCGAGGCGACCGGCGCCACCTTCGTCCATCACGACGTGACGAACCCCGCGGAGTGGGAGCGCGCGGTCGGCGCCGCCGTCGACACGCACGGCAGGCTCGACGTCCTCGTCAACAACGCCGGGATCCTGAAATACGGCCGGATCAGCGATATGTCGCTGGAGGACTTCGAGCGGGTCCTCGACGTCAACCTCAAGGGCACCTGGCTCGGCGTGAAGTCCGCCATCGAGCCCATGAAGGCGGCGGGACGCGGCTCGATCGTCAACATCTCCTCGATCGAGGGGTTCATCGCCGCGTCGGGGATGTCCGCCTACGCCGCCTCGAAGTTCGGCGTGCGCGGCGTCACCAAGGCGGCGGCGCGCGAGCTGGCGCCTTTCAAGATCCGCGTCAACTCCGTCCATCCCGGCGCGATCAACACCTCGATGGCCACCGACCCCGAGCTGATGGCCGAGGTCGACGGCGAGGCGTTCGTGAAGTCGATGGTCATCAAGCGCTTCGCCAAACCGGTCGAGGTCTCGCACGTGGTGGCGTTCCTGGCCTCGGACCGGTCCAGCTACTGCACGGGCAGCGAGTTCACCGTGGACGGCGGCCTGCTGACCGGCGCGGGCTACTAGCGCTGGTCCCGTACGGCATGCTCACCCTGGTCAACCGGACGACCCCGCCCTGCGTCCAAAGTGAGCGTGGCGACGGGGCGGGCCCGGTGCGAGCGCGGTGGCGAGTGCCGCCCCCGTCGCCGGCATGCGAGCGATCAACGTTCCACCGCCATGAACAGGCTGCCGTCGTCGGTCCGCCCGGGAAGCCGGTAGCCGTCCAGCTTGCGCGTGGCCCCTGTCGCGGGGTCGATGGCCATGACCTTCACGTTCCACCTGTTCTTCGCGTCGAGCGCGCCTGTCTTCACCGTCAGCACGCCCGCCCGCCACGCCAGGCCGTACGCCGAGGAGTCCAGCGACGCCCCGCCAGCCGGCCACCGCCCCGTGTTCAGATCGAACAGGCGGACCCTGCCCTGGTCCAGGGTCACCAGCGTGGTGCCGTCAGCCGACAGCGCCAGGTCGGCGAGCACGACGTCCTGCGGCGGGATCCAGGAGGCGGCCGTGCCGTCCGGCCTGTGCGCCGACACCTGGATGGTGTTGTCCCGCAGCAGCCGTCTGGACAGCGCCTCGTCACCGTCCTCGCTGAACCCGGCGAGTTCGCCGCCGACGGGCAGCGACACGGTACGGCCCGAGCCGACCTCGACGAGCAGGTCGGGGGCGTCCTTCGCGCGCCGTCCGTCGCCGAGCCGCTCGTCGTAGTGGTCGATGAGCAGCCGCTTGCCGTCCTCGGAGAGCCACATGGCCCTGACGTGCTCGCCCGAAGGGCCGACGAAGTCCTTGCCGCCCGCGAACGAGGCGACGACCACGCGCAGGTCGCTCGCGCGGACGTAGGCGAGGTGGAGACCGTCCCCGCTGATCGCGACCGGAGCGGAGTCCCACGGGGAGGTCTTGACCCGCGCGACCGACAGGCTCTTCCGCTTGCCGTCGGCGAACTCCAGCTGCCATGTGCCGGTCGGCACCTCGCCGTCGTAGGTCGGCTGCGCGTCCAGCCACGCGGCTCGAAGAGGTGTCGGGCCCGACGTGAAGCCACCGCTGAGCACCTGCGCCAGCAGGACGAACGCGAACGTGCCGTACAAGATCTTCACGTCTGGTTGGACCCGGAAGGCTCACCCCCGGTTGACAACGAATCAGTAACGGTCACCGAACGTGACCGGTTTGTACGGGTCAGATCCGTTACGGGCCGGGGGTGGCGGGCAGCGGCCGTCGCGCGTGGGATTCGAGCGTGGCGCGCATGGCCCGGGTGAAGCGGCCGGCCCCCCGCGCGTCGGGGGTGTAGGCGAGGACGGTGTGCCCGTCGAGGCGAGCCTGCATGCGGCCACGCAGCGAGCCCGGCAGTGCGGGCCCGAGCAGCGCGACGACCAGGTTGCCCCCGGCCGGGGAGAGGGTCAGATGCCGATCCAGGCGGCGGGGGTGATGAACAGGCCCGTGGCCTCCACCAGCGACTCGCCGTCCGGCAGCGCGATGCGACCCTCGGCCCACGTCTTGCGGCCCTCGGTGCGGGTGTACTCGGCGGTCGCGACCAGGACCGTCCCGTACGGCACCGGCCTGCGGTAGCGGACGGTCAGCGTGCCCGTCATCCCCGCCGAGCCCGCGGTGGCGACCGCCTGGCCGAGCAGGTGGTCGAGGATCATGGCGCTGATGCCGCCGTGGACGCCGTTCGGCGGCCCCTCGTGCAGCGGCCTGAACACCACCTCGGCGCGCACCCCTCCACCGAACACCTCGATGACCAGGGGAAGCGCGTGCGGGTTCGCGCCGCCCGTGACCGCGTTGCCGAGGTGCCTGAGCGTGCCGTGGGGGGCGATCTCGAACGGTTGCGGGGTCTGGCGGATCGTGGCGCGAAGGCGTTCGGTGACCGCGGTGAGCATCGCGGTGGCGGCCGTGAGATCGGCCTCGGCGACGTCGGTCAGGGCGACCGCGTCCATCAGATCACGGGTCTGCTGGGCAAGGGCGCAGAGGGCGGCGAGGCGGGATTCCTCGGTTCCTAGTTCGACCGACATGCGGGACACCCTACCGAACCCCATTCGGTAGATCTTTTCCGGATATGTCGGTTTTCGGGAGAAATTCCTGGAAGCCTCTTGACCTGGGGTTTCCACTCGCCAGGGGACTTTGCGGGGACTTGAGGAGTGCTTGACCTGCCCGTTCCCAAGGTAGCCTCCAACCTCACGAGCCCCATCGTGCACGGAAGGTCCCTTCATACTTCCATGACCCCAGAGACAAACAAGCTTCTCAAGCTCCTCGAAAACGAACTCGGCTACGCGGAGGGCAAAGGCGCGTACACCAAGTTCGGCGACTGGTACGGCAAGACGGTCGAGTTCGACGCCGACTACAGCGGCGCGCCCTGGTGTGACATGTTCCTGTCCTGGGCCGCGCACAAGCTGGGCTACGAGGAGTGGGTCGGGCAGTTCGCCTACACCGTCGCGCACGCGGAGTGGTTCAAGGAGAACGACGCGTGGGGGCACAAGCCGAAGCCCGGCGCGCTCGTCTTCTACGACTGGAGCGGCTCCAACAAGATCGACAATATCGACCACGTTGGCATCGTCACGAGGGTCGAAGGGGACACGATCTTCACGATCGAGGGCAACATCGACGGCGGCGTCGCCAAGCGCAAGGAACGCGACCAGAGCAAGGTCGTCGGCTACGGCTACCCGGAGAAGATCAAGAAGAAGCTGGAGGCGGCCAAGCTGAAGGAGGCCGAGGTCGACGGGTCGTTCCCGCCCGACACCGAGCCCAGCCAGGTCGACAGGCTCCAGTTGCCCCCGCAGTCCGAGACGACGGGCGTCACCGCGCTCATCCCCAAGCGGGAGACCGTCTCGCCCGATCCTTCGGTGTCCGCGGCGGGCGAGCAGGGGGTCACGCCCAGGATCTCGCCTTCCGTCCCCTCCGCCCCCGCCCCCGGTGACGCGCCCGCGACGACGACCGCAGGGCAGAAGCAGGGTGCCAAGAAGGGCAAGCACGCCAAGCCCGCCACCGCCGACACCGCGGCGGTCACCCGCGAACCCGTCACCGCGTTCAAGGACACGTCGGCCGCGACGCCGGTGCCCAGCCTCGGCGCTCCCGCCATCATCGGGCCGGTGCTGCTGGCCGCGCTCGGGCTGCTGGCCGTGGCCCGCACCCGCCAGCTGAGGGTACGGCCCGCGGCCGCCGCGGCCGCTTCCCGCTCGTCCCGCCAGCCCGCCGCCCGCCCCTCGACCACCCGACGGCTCGACCCCCAGCCGGAGCTCCAGCCCGACCGCGGTCCTGGTCGCCGCCGCGCCGCGGGGACGCGCCGCCGCAGGCCCGGATCGACGCGTCCGGTCGAGCCGCTGTTCACCCCGGCGACCACCACGCCGGAACTGGCCCCCGCGGCAGAAGCAACGACCCCCCTCACCGCACTGGCCGCACCCTCCAGCGTGGCGACCACCGGTTTCGACGCTCTTCCCGGCGCCGTCCGGTCGGACCTCGACGCGGCCGCCGCGCTCGCCGCGGGGCTGGCGGCCTCGAACGCGATCGTGGCCGAACTGGAGGCCTCGACCACGCCGTTCGACGCGTTCAGCACGACCGGACGCGGCCCCACCGGCGCCGATGACGCCATCCTGAACACCGACCTCGACCTGTTCGGATCCCGCCGCGACCCGTTCACGGACGACGACGCCATCCTCAACACCGACCTCGACCTGTTCGGCGGCGGCCGCAACCCCTTCAGGGACGACCACCCCGACCTGGACGTCTTCGGTACGGCTCCCGCCTCGGGGACCGGTCACGACGTCCTCGAGGCCTGGGAGGGGTCGGCCTTCGCCGCCGCCCATGAGCCCAGGTCGCTCGACGGCTACCGGGGCAGGCGCCGCCGCAGGGAGCACCCGGCGGACGAGACGACCACGTTCAGGCCGGACGTCCCTGCGCGCGGCCGCCGCCACCGGGCCGCGGAGACCGTCAGGACCCACCGCGCCACCTCCACGGGCGCCCCCGCCACCACGTTCTCCCCTGACGCCCCGCTCAGAGGCCGCCGCCACCGCCAGGCGACCCCGGCCCGCTCGGCCGCCCAACCGGTCCCGACCCGCGCGACCGCCCAACCGACCCAGACCCGGACGACCCTCCCATCAGGTCAGGGCCGGGCGGCCGTCCAGCCTGTGCCCGTCCCCGAGCCGTGGCACACCCTGTGGGAGGCCGTCGAGAGGGAACCCGCCCTCGTCGGCGCCGGCCTCTCCCCTGAGACGGACACGGCCGGCCGTACCGCCAGAGGCCGGAGGGGCCGCCACCGAGCCTGACCCCGGCGCCGACGCCGGTCAGACCCCGTACTCGGCGGCGAAGGCGGTCAGGCGGTCCACGGCGTCGCGGGTGCGCGTCCAAGGGCGGACGATCAGCCGGTCGACGCCCATCGCCGCCCACGCGGTCACCTCCTCAGGCGACGCCAGCCCGTACGCGTGCACGGTCACCGAGCAGGGCCGCCCGCCGCGCAGTTCGGCCAGCCGTTCCAGCTGTGGCCTGGCCGACTCCAGCGTGTGCGGCATGCTGATCCAGCCGTCGCACAAGGTGGCGGCCCTGCGCAACGCCGCCGCCGACTCGCCGCCCGCGAGGATGGGGAGCGGCTGCTGGATCGGTTTCGGCTCGAAGGCGACCTCAGGGAAGGTGAAGAACCGGCCGGAGTGGGCCACGGACTTCTCCGACCACAGGCGGCGGGTCACCGCGATGGCCTCGTCGAGGCGGGGTCCCCGGGTGGCGAAGTCGACTCCGGCGGCGATCCACTCACCGGGGTACCAGCCCGCCCCGACGCCGCAGATGGCCCGCCCTCCGGAGACGAGGTCGAGGGTGGCGAAGGCGCGGGCGGAGACGAAGGGGTGGCGCAGCGCGAACAGGTGCACCGCCGTACCGAGCCTGATCGTGGAGGTGAGCCCGGCGAGCCAGCACAGGTAGGCGGGGGCGTCGAACAGCGGGGTGTGCGGGGTGATGCCGGGCGCGGCGGAGCCCGGGTAGCGAGCGAGCGACAGGTCGGTGGCGAAGACGAGGTGTTCGGGCATCCACAGCGACTCGAAGCCGAGCTCGTCGGCGGCGACGGCGACGTCCTTCCACGCGGCGGGGTGGAGGAGCCCGAGGGGGACGCCGAACTTCACGCGCCGAACACCGCCTCCGTGACGCGGGCCCTGTGGAGGGCGGTGGTGCCGTAGGCGGCGGTGAGCGACCAGGTCCTGGCCAGCCAGAAGCGCAGGTCGAGCTCGTGGGTGTAACCGATGGCGCCGTGCACCTGGAGCGCGGTGCGGGCGGCGAGCGCCGCGGCCTCGCCCGCGGCGGCCTTCGCGGCGCTGACGTCACGGTCGACGCGGGACGGCGGCAGGGAAGCGGTGCGGTCCACCGAGAGGGCCGCCCTGTGGACCAGGGGCGCGGCGAACTCCACCGCGATCGCCACATCCGCCAGCTGGTGCTTGACCGCCTGGAACGCCCCGATCGGCCGCCCGAACTGGGTCCGGGTCTTCGCGTGGTCGACCGACCTCGCGAGCAGCGCCCTGGCCACCCCGATGAGCTGTGCCGACACCCCGACCGTCACTCTGCGCAGAAGAAGGTCCGCCCCTGCGAACGCCTCGCCTGGCCCCACGGCGCTCACCGAGAACGGCACGCGCCCAGGGTCCACACCCGGCTCCGGCTCCAGGACCGGGCTAGCCACCGAGTGCCCCGCGACGTCCACCACCACCTCGGCCAGGTCAGCGTCCAGCGCCACACCGTCCACGAGCAGGCTGGCCCGTCCCGCGAGCGGCAGGTGCGGCGCCGCGGCCAGGGTCTCCACGACGGGCCCCGTCATGGCCGCCCTGCCCGTCTCCTCGAGAGCGGGGATCACGTCGATCAGCGACAACCCGAGCCCGCCCGCCTCCTCACCCACCAGCGCGGCGAAGAAGCCCAGCTCGGCCAGCTGCTTCCAGCCTGACCCCCGGTCCGAGGGGTGGCAGTGGTCGCGCAGCACCTCCCGTACGGCGGCGCCGAAGGAGAGCTGTTCGTCGGTGAAGGTGAAGTTCATCGGGGCAGCCCCAGGACGCGTTCGGCGATGATGTTGCGCTGGATCTCGTTCGTTCCCGCGTAGATCGGCCCCGCGAGGGAGAACAGGTACCCGTCGAACCACGGCGTCGACGCGGCGGCCGGACCAAGGAGCTCCATGGCGAGGGTGTGCATGCGCACGTCGAGCTCGGACCAGAAGACCTTGCCGAGGCTCGTGGTCGCGCCGAGCTCGCCCATGACGGCTCCGAACGTGTGCAGCCGGTAGGCCTCTGCGTCGATCAGGCACCTGGCCGCCCTGTCCCGCAGCACGGGATCGGCGTCGCGGGCCAGGGACACCAGCCGGTCGGCGGTGGCGAGGAACCGTCCGGGACTGCGCAGCGTGAGACCGCGCTCGGACGACGTGGTCGCCATCGCGATCTTCCAGCCTTGCCCGACCTCGCCCAGGACCATGTCGTCGGGCACGAAGACGCCGTCGAAGAACAGCTCGGCGAAGCCGTGGGTGCCGTCGAGCTGGGCGATCGGCCTGACGAGCACGCCGTCGAGCGGGAAGAGGAAGTACGTCAGCCCGTGGTGGCGCGAGCCCGAGGTCCTGAACAGGCCGAAGCCGTGGGAGGCGAAGGCGGCGCGGGAGCTCCACGTCTTCTGCCCGTGCAGGAGCCAGCCGCCGTCCACCCTGACCGCTCGCGAGGTGAGCGCCGCCAGGTCGCTGCCCGCTTCGGGCTCCGACCAGGCCTGCGCCCATACATCCTCCGCTCGCGCCATCCTCGGCAGGAGCCTGGCCCGCTGCTCCGGCGTGCCGAAGGCGAAGAGGGTGGGCGCGAGCAGGAAGATGCCGTTCTGGCTGACCCTGCCGGGAGCGCCGGAGGCCCAGTACTCCTCTTCGAAGATCAGCCACTCCATCAGGGAGGCGGCCCGCCCGCCGTACTCCTCGGGCCAGGAGACCACCGACAGGCGCGCGGCGGCCAGGTCCGCCTCCCATGCGCGGTGCGCCTCGAAGCCTTCCCGCGTGTCCATGGAGGGCAGCCGCGGGGGCACGTGACCCGCGAGCCAGTCCCTCACCTGCGCGCGGAAGGTCTCCTCTGCGGGGGTGAAGTCGAGATCCACTCACCCAACCTAGCGCACGCTTGGTTACTTGAGAAGCTCGACCAGCCGCTCCGCCAGCGGGGTGGCGCTGGCCGGGTTCTGCCCCGTCACCAGCCGGCCGTCGACCATCACCCTCGGCTGCCAGTCGGGCGCGGGCTCGTGCGTGGCGCCCTTCGCGACCAGGGCGTCGGCCAGCAGGAACGGCACGACATCGGCCACTCCCGCGGCCTTCTCCTCGGCGTTGGTGAAGGCGGCCACGCGCTTGCCCGACACCAGCGGGGTGCCGTCGGACAGCGTCAGGTTCACCAGCGCGGAAGGGCCGTGGCAGACGGCGGCCACCACACCGCCGTTCTCGTAGACCTCCCTGCCGATACGGGCGACGCCTGGGTCGTCGGGGAAGTCCCACATGGTGCCGTGGCCGCCGGAGAACAGGACGGCGTCGAAGTCGCGACCGTCGAGGTCGGCCAGCCTGCCCGCGTCGCGCAGCTCGTCGGAGGCGAGGAAGGCGGGCTGCGCGGGGTCGTCGGGGTCGTAGCCGTCCTGCGGCGGCTGCCCGCCGAGAACGCTGGCCACCCGCACCTCGAACCCCGCCTCGCGGAAGACGTGCCACGGATGGGCTGCCTCGGAGACGTAGTATCCGGTCTTTCGCACCCCGCCAAGGTCGTCATGGCTGGTCAGGGCGATCAGAATGCGCTTGCTCATGACCTCGATGATGCCTCTCCAAGCCATCAGCGACAAATAGCCGAGCAGGCCTGTAGGCATCATAATACTGATATGTCGCTGTCACTGGACCTGCTGAGAACCTTCCTCGCCGTGCACCGTACGGGCTCGATCACGGCCGCCGCGCAGACGCTCGAGCTGTCGCAGCCCGCCGTGACGGCGCAGGTCAGGGCATTGGAGGCGGCGCTGGACCGGCCGCTGTTCGACCGGTTGCCTCGGGGCGTCGCGCCGACCGCCGCGGCCGACGAGCTGGCCAGGCGCGTGGCCGGATCGCTCGACGCGCTGGCCGAGGTGGTGGGCTCGGAACTGCCCTCGGGGCAGAGCGTGCACCTGGGCGGGCCCGCCGAGTTCGTGTGCGTGGAGGCGATTCCCGTCCTCGCGCCGCTGGTCGCGGAGGGGCTGGTGCTGCGCACCACGTTCGGGCTGACCGATGACCTGCTGACCGAGCTGGCGGCGGGGCGGCTGGACCTGGTGATCTCCACGGTACGGCCGCGCGTGCGCGGCGTGCAGGCCGAGGCGCTCTACGACGAGGAGTTCGTGCTGGTGGCGGCGCCGGGTGTGCCGATGGACGGGCCGATCATCGCCTACGCGGAGGACCTGCCGATCATCAGGCGCTACTGGCGAACGGTCTTCGGGCGCCGGGCGAGCATGACGGCGCGGGCGATCATCCCCGACCTGCGCGGCGTGCTGGCCGCGGTGCGCGCGGGGGCGGGCGTCTCGGTGCTGCCCGCCTACCTGTGCGCCGACGACCTGGCGGCGGGACGGCTGGTCGCGCTGGCCTCGCCGGAGGTCCCGCCCCTCAACACCGGCTACCTCGCGGTCCGTGCGGGCGGCCTGGCCAGGCCCGCGGTGGCCACGGTGTACGGCCACCTCCTCGCGGAGTTCAGGGGAAGACTGGCGCCTACTCGGTGAGCCTGGCGGCGAAGGCGTCGAGTTCGGCGACGACCTCGGTGGAGATGCCATGGCGGGGCAGGCGCGAGGCGAGAGCCGTACCGAAGCCTGCCATCCTGACGGTGTCATCGATGAACGCGTCGAGATCCTCGGGCCAGGGGAAGGACGGCTGGCTGATCAGCAGCGAGGCGCACCCGTGCGCCGCCGACCACAGCCCCAGCGCGAGTGTCTGCGGGTCGCCGCGCAGCACGCCCGCCGCCACGCACGCCGAGACGGCCTCGACCATGTAGCCGAAGCACGCCTCGGCCGCCGAGCCCGAGCCCTGCCGCATCATCAGCACCCTGTACTGCGCGGCGTGGTCGAGCGCGAAGCGCACGTAGACCCTGCCGCACCTGCCCAGCGCCCTGAACGGGTCGTCGATACCGCGCGCGGC
This sequence comes from Nonomuraea sp. NPDC049152, assembly GCF_040648355.1. Lineage (NCBI taxonomy): Bacteria > Bacillati > Actinomycetota > Actinomycetes > Streptosporangiales > Streptosporangiaceae > Nonomuraea > Nonomuraea sp. NPDC049152. The sequence continues at coordinate 60,795 of NZ_JBEZDO010000030.1, forward strand.
CTCGCGCATCCGCCGTTCGAGCTCGTCCCACGCGCGCAGGCAGACCGCCTCGATCAACGCGTCCTTGTCGGCGAAGTGCAGGTAGACCGACGGGGTCGAGACGCCGGTACGGCCCGCCACCGCGCGCAACGTCAACGCCTCCTCGCGCCCCGTCTCGACCAGGAGCTCCTCGGCCGCCGCGAGGATCTGCTCGCGCAGCCTCACCCCTTCGCCAGGATTGGCGCGTACCCGCTTCATCCCATCAGGTTGACATCGTCAGGTTGACGCCGTCAATGTGACCATATGACGACATTTAGGGATGCGACCGCTGTTGCCGCGCGCGCGGACGGTGGTTTCGACGCCACGCTGGACGAGAAGTGGAGCGTCGGCGACAAGGCCCACGGCGGCTACCTCCTGGCTGTCATGGGCAGGGCCGCCATCGAGAGCGCGGGTCAGGACCACCCGCACCTGACCGCGGTGAGCGGCTCGTTCATCTCGCCGCCCTCGTTCGGGGCCGTGCGGATCGACGTGGAGACGCTGCGCAGGGGCAAGGCCGTCACCCAGGTCCGCGCCCGGATGTCCCAGAACGACGCCCCGCTCGTCGAGGCCCTGATCACGCTCGGCCGCCTCGGCGAGGACGACCCGTGGTGGTCGGGGCTCGAGCCGGTGGAGCTGCCCGACGAGCAGGAGTGCTGGCTGTCGCCCACCGAGCCCCCGGGGGCGGGGATGCGGGTGTCGCTGATGGAGGTCGTCGAGCAGCGGCTCAACCCGGCCCATCTCGCCTTCGCCTTCGGCGAGCCTGCCCGCCAGGGGGTCATCGCCGGCTGGCAGCGGCTGGCCGACGGCTCCGACTGGGACCCGCTGTCGCTGCTGGTCGCCATGGACCCGGTGCCGCCGGTCTCCTTCGACCTCGGCGCGCCCGGCTGGGTGCCCACGATCCAGCTGTCGGCCTACATCAGGCGGCTGCCCGCGCCGGGACCCCTCAGGGTACGGCTGACCGCCGCCGACGTGACGGCCGAGCGGATGGACGAGACCGCGCACGCCTGGGACGCCAAGGGCCGCCTCGTCGCCCAGGCCACCCAGCTCGCCGCCGTCCGCACCCCGCCCCAGCCGTGAGGCGCCCGGCTGATCATCCTGGCGGATCCACCGGGGCGGCTCAGCCGTAGATCGCCCGGGTGATCACCACGGCGCAGGTCTCGATGGCCTGCGCCGACTGGTCCTCCGCGGTCTTGGAGTCGAATTGACGTGCTCCTCCGCATGAATGGGGAGGATTCTCATGACCGCTACGCGGCCACCCCTTGCAGAGTGGCACGGGTAATCCCACCATGAGTTGCTTGACGCTTCACAGGCCCCAGTACGGCAAGGCCTCCACGTCCAGTGACCACCTGTCCGGCGGCTGAGTTGTACCGATACAACTGGGTGCGGGCGGCGTTGACGTCAGCGTTGCCGATCCACCCGCAAGCTCGGTTCTTGCACACGAACCGGGACTGACTCTCCCGCGAGCCCTCGGTGATCGTGTGACAGGCGTGACATTCCCGGCTGGTGCCCGGTGCCGGGACGACGGCGACCTTCCCACCCTTGTCGATCACCTTGTAGGTGAGGAACTCGGCAGTGCGCGACCATGCCTCGCAGGCGATGGCCCGGTTCAGGCCCCGTTTTTGCGCGACGTTCGTCCCCGGCGCTTCGATGGTGCCGGACGCGGAGGCCAGCATGTTCTTGACCTTGAGGTCTTCGAGCACGATGGTCCCGAACCGGTCGGCGAGCTCGGCCGTGGTCTGGTGCTGCCAGTCGGTGAGGCGGCGCTTGGCTTTCGCGCGGAGCTTGCCGATCTGGTCGTAGGTTCTCTTCAACCGGTTGCTGGTGGGCCAGCTCGGTGTGGCCGCTCGTTTCTGGCGGGCGGCTTTCCGCTCCAGGCGGAGCAGCCGCTCTTGTTCCCCGCCTGTCAGCCATTCCTTGCGGTGGCGGATTTTCTCCCCGGTGGCCAGGGCCAACGGCACGGTGATGCCGCGGTCGATCGCGGTTGCCGGTCCCGCGTGCGGGGCGGGCAACGGTTGCTCGGTCTGGGTACGGAAGACGATGTGCCACCCGCCCGGCTCCTTGACCAGCCGCGCCCCGGTGATCTTCCCGTCCGGGCCGCCCCGGGTGAGGCCGAGCAGGTCCTTGGTCCACCGGAACCGGACCCGACCGAGCTTGGGGATGTTGACCTCGCCCCACCGCCGGTTGATCCGGGTGATGTTCAGATCCCGGCCTTGGGGGACGTCCACGGCCATCCGGGCGCAGAACCGGCCCTTGAACGTCGGGCGTCTGGCCGGATGGTCGGGGTTGAAGAAGTTCGCCCACGCCTGCCGGTAGGTCTTCAGGACGGCTTGCGCCGCCTGCGCGGGCAGATCCTTCAGCCAGTCGATCTCCTTGCGGGCCTGGCGAATCGCCTCGTCACACTGGGCCAGGGACGCGAGGCGTCCCTGGCGGAAGGTGCAGAACTCGTGCAGCAGGTTCCACACCACCCGCGCGTTGTGCGCCTGGCCGTCCAGGGCGGCGATCTGCCGCTCGTCCAGGTCCAGGCGCGCAACATGAGCACGGTTGCGTTTCTCCAGCCCCACAAGGCTCACCCTATCGTTTGGTGTATGCGTGGTCACGCTCGGTTCCAAAAGTACGGGTCAGGGCGTGCTCAGGTCCTGGAGAGTGACCCGCGGCGTTGTCAGCCGAGATAGGCGGCGCGGACCACGGGGTCGGCCCTGATCGAGGACGGCGGTCCCGTCGCGATGACCTTGCCGAGGTCGAGGACGACGAGGTGGTCGCAGGTGTCCATGACGAAACCCATGTCGTGCTCGACCAGCAGCACCGTGGTGTCGAGCGCGGCGACGACCTCGCGCAGCCGGGCCGTCTGGTCCGCGTCGAGCCCCGAGGTCGGCTCGTCGAGCAGCAGGACGGCGGGGCGGTCGGCGAGCGCGCGGGCCAGTTCGACCAGCCGCCGCTGTCCCACGGGCAGCGCGGCCGCGTAGGCGTCGCGCAGCGGCAGCAGCCCGCACAGGTCGAGGACCTCCTCGACCCGCTCGCGCCGCGCCGCCTCCAGCCGCCGCCTGCCCGGCAGGCCCGCGAGGTCGGCCGGCACGCCCCCGCCCCCGCCGCGCCACTCCATGGCGGCCAGGACGTTGTCGGCCACGGTGAGGCGGCCGAAGACCTGCGTGCGCTGGAAGGTCCTGCGCAGCCCCGCCCGCGCCCGCCGTACCGCGGAGACGCCGGTCACGTCCGTGCCGGCGACCAGCACCCGCCCCGACTGCGGGCGGCGCAGGCCCGAGACGACGTCGAACAGCGTGGTCTTGCCCGCGCCGTTCGGGCCGATCACGCCGCATACCTGCCCGTCCGGCACGGTGAAGGAGACCTCGGACAGGGCGCGGACCCCGCCGAAGGCCACGCAGACGCCCTCCACGGCCAGCGTGCTCATGACGACACCCCCAGGTAGGCGGCGGTCAGCCGGTCGGCGTCCACCTCGGAGCGAGGGCCCGTCCAGGTGACGCGGCCGAGCCGCATGAAGGCCACCCTGTCGGCCACGGCCAGCGCCTCGGTGGCCTTCTCCTCCACCAGCAGCAGCGCCACCCCCCGCTCGCGCAGCTCGGCGAACAGGGCGAAGACCTGCTCCACGATCAGCGGGGCCAGGCCGAGCGACGGCTCGTCGGCGATCAGCACGCGGGGCGGCCTGACGAGGGCGGGCGCGAGCGTGAGCAACTGCTGCTCGCCGCCCGACAGCGCCCCCGCCGGCACGGTACGGCGGGCGGCCAGCTGCGGCATCCGCTCGTAGACCTGGTCGGGCGCGTCCAGCCAGGTCCGCAGGTTCTCCTCGACGGTCAGCCCGGGGAAGACGCCACGCCCCTCGGGGGCGAGCAGGACTCCCGCGCGGGCCCGCAGGTGGGCGGGCAGGCCGGTGATGTCGCGGCCGTCGAGCAGCACCCTTCCCGTGGTGACCGGCACGTCCCCTGCCGCGACGGCGCAGGTGGTGGACTTGCCCGCGCCGTTCGCGCCGAGGAGGGCGACTACCTCGCCCGGCCTGATCTCCAGGTCGACGCCGCGCAGGACGGTCACGTCGCCGTAGCCGGCCACGACCCCTTCGAGGCCGAGCACCGGGGCTGGTCCCGGCGTCCCCTCCCCGCGGGCGCCGGCGAGCTGTTCAAGGCGGTCTCCGGGAAGCGCGGAGGAAGCGGCAGCCCGCGATCCGGGCGCCTCCTCCCGCCGGACTCCGGCGAGCCCTTCGGGCGGGTCGCCTGGGGCAGGGGACGGGGTGGCGGTCCCTCGGGCGCGGTCCTGAGGAGAGACCGCGGGCTCGGCGGCGCGACCGGCGCGGCGGCGGTGGCGGGCCTGGGCCAGCTGGGCGAGGACCCCGTCGGGATGCCTGGCGAGGATCATGCCGCCGGTCCCGAACAGGATCGCGCCCACGTGCGCCGAGATCTCCCACCCCGCCAGCAGCTCGGGGAAGATCGCCGCGATCAGCCCGCCGAGCACCGCCCCGCCGATCCTGCGCACGCCCTGCAGCACCACCACGGCCAGCCACACGAACCCGGCGAACGCCGGAAGGTCCGTCGCCGTGATCGACCCCTTCGACGTCGCGTACAGCACCCCGCCCAGCCCCGCGATCGCCGACGCCAGCGCGAACAGCATGATCTTCGTGCGCGGCCCCGACACCCCGACGGTCGCCGCCGCGGCGGGCGCCGACCTGACCGCCAGGATCGCCCGGCCGGACACCGACCGCTCCAGGTTGCGGACCACGACCCCGACCAGCCCGATGAGGACCAGCAGCAGCACGACCCGCACGCGTGGATCGGCGGTGTCGGCGAAGCCGAACGAGAGCGCGGGCAGCGGCCAGCCGATGGTCCCGTTGCTGAAGGCGTCGACCTGGAAGAGCACCTGGTCGGCGAGGAGGGCCAGCGCGAGCGTGGCCAGCGTGAGGATCCGGCCGCCGAGCCGCAGCGCGGGCAGCGCCACCAGCATCCCGACGGCCGCGGCCGCCAGCACCCCCACCAGGATCGCCACGGGGAACGGCCAGCCGGAGGAGAGCGCCCACCCGCAGGTCAGCGCGGCCATCGCGGCGAAGGCGGCCTGGGCGAGGTTCACCATCCCGCCGATGCCCGTCACCACCACGAACGAGCAGAAGATCAGCGCCAGCACCAGCCCCTGCGCCACCACGCCCACGTAGAAGTCGTCGGCGGGCCTGGTGAACGTCCAGGCCAGCAGCGCCGCCAGCGAGACCAGCCACGGCAGCCGTCGCCGCCACACGGGCAGGTCGGCCAGGTAGTCAGGCGGCGGCACGTCCTGGGCCGCGCTGCCCGCCACCCGCTCGCGCGACCTGTTGAGCAGGACGAGCCCGACGAACAGCAGGATCACGGGGACGGCGGTGCGCAGCCCGGTGATCTCGGCCGCGAAGTCCGCGTAGCCCGCGACCAGGTTCTGCACCACGCCGAGCCCGAGTCCCGCGGCGAACGTCCACGGGATGGAGCGCAACCGCCCGAACACCGAGGCGGTCGCCGAGGCGAACAGCAGCACGGTGAACGCCCCCGAGTCCAGCCCCACCACGGGGACGGCCAGCACTCCCGCCAGGCCCGCCAGCCCCGAGCTGAGCGTCCACGCCAGCGCCGAGGTGGCGTCGGCGTCGATCCCGCGCAGCGTGGCCAGCCCCCGCCGGTCGACGGAGGCGCGCATCCGCAGCCCGTACGGCGTGTGCCGCATGAACAGCCACAGCCCCGCCGCCACCAGCGCCGCGACACAGAACGTGATGAGCTGGTCGGAGTCGAAGGTCATCCCGCCGAGCGCGACCTCGGCCGCGGGGTAGGGCCCGACGCCGTGCGGAAGGGCGGTGGCGTCCGCGGGCGGCAGGCCGAGCGGCCCGTCCACGAGGTCGGCGATCAGCAGGCCTAGCGCGGGCAGCGCGATCGTCAGCCCGATCGTCGCCACGATCTGCGCGGTCTCGCCCGCGTGGGCCAGGCCCCTGAACATCGCCTTGTGCAGGCCGTACCCGAGCAGCGGGGCGAACCCGAGTACGGCGAGCAGGGCCGCGGCCCATCCCGGCCACCCGAGACCGACGTTGAGCTCGAAGAAGACCAGCGCGGTCAGGAAGCCGACCGCCCCGTGGGCGAAGTTGAACACGCCCGTGGACGCGTAGGACAGGGTCAGGCCCGACGCCAGCACCGCGAAGACGGCGCCGGTGACCAGTCCGCTCAGGACGTAGGCGAGCATCTACTTGAGCGGCACGTTGTCGAAGCACTTCATGCTCTTGGCGACCTGGTAGGCGCCGCCCTGGAGCTTGACCAGCGCGCCGCAGCCGTTGGGCTCGTCGTGGTCCTTGGGGTACTGGATCTTCCCGAAGCCGGCGTTCTCGTAGCTGAACGCGCCGTTGCCGGTGGCGAGGAACTTCTCGCGGGTGAGGTCCTTGCCCGTCTGTTCCAGCATCTTCAGGAAGATGTCGGCCGACCAGTAGCCGATCGCCAGGTGCTGGGTGAGCGTGGCGCCGGGGGCGACCTTCTCCACGTCCTGCTTGAGCTGGGCGATCTCGGGGGCGCTGGACTCGAAGGGCTCGAACATCGGCGCGGCGATCACGCCCTCGAGCGCCTGGGCCGTGGCGGCGTCCTTGAGGATGGCGGAGTCGTAGCTGGTCGCGTCGCTGAGCACGCCCTTGTACCCGGCCTTCTTCAGCGCCGAGTAGAGGCCGACGTTGAACTTGGTGCCCGCGATGATCGACACGACGATGTCGGGCGGCGCGCCGCCGTTCGAGGTCATGATCTTGTCGACGTAGGGCAGCCAGTCGGCCGGCGGCGCGGCGGCGGGCAGCGCGGAGTTGAGCCCGACGAGCTCGAACCCGGCGGCCTGGAAGGACTGGGAGATGGTCTTGCCGCCGTACTTGCTGCCGCTGGAGTCGGAGGTCTGGACGTAGACGGTCTTGCCGTCGGCGCCGCCGAGCAGGTCGGCCATCTGGTTGCCCCACCAGGTCTGCGAGCCCGCGCCCGCCTTGGGCGCCAGGCAGCCGTTGTAGCCGAAGCCCGTCTTCGTGCCGCACCACTGCGGGCCCGTCGCCCAGCCGAACCACGGCACGCCCTGCTGTTCGAGGAAGACGGCGCCGCCGAAGTTGGGGGCGTGGACGGGGACGAGCGCGAAGACCTTGTCCTTCTGGACGAGCTTCTTGGCGGCGGCGTCGCCCTTGGCGGCGTCCTGGGTGTCGTCCTCGGCGCCGACAAACTCGATCTTCCTGCCGTGGACGCCGCCCGCCGCGTTCGCCCGCTCGAACCTGGCCTTCGCGCCGATCTCCGCGTCCTTGGTCGAGTAGCCGCTGGCGCTGGTCTTGGTGAGCACCCCGCCGACCTTGACCGTCGTGTCCGTCACTCCGGGGGTCTGTCCACCGCCGCCCGGAGCCGCCGTTCCCTGTTGCGCCGCGCACCCCGCGAGCGTCACCACCGTTGCCAGCACCACGAGTTCTCGCCGCAACCCAGCCTCCGCCTTTTTGGCCTAGCGCTCGCTTGGTTTTGCGTCAGCGTAGGTTCGGGCGGAATGGGTGTCAACGCTTCTAAACCAAGCATTTGCTTGCTAGCGTGTGGCGCATGCTGATGCGCGCCGCCGTCCTCACCGGATTCCACCAGCCGATGGAGATCCGCGAGGTGGAGATCGACGATCCGGGCCCCGGCGAGGTGCGCGTCCAGATCAAGGCGTCCGGCGTGTGCGGGTCCGACCTCAAGGCGATCGACGGCAAGAGCCCCGTCGTCCGGCAGCTGCCGTTCATCCTGGGCCATGAGAGCGCCGGAATCGTCGAGAGCGTCGGCGAGGGCGTGACGGCGGTCGAACCCGGCGACCACGTGATCATCGCGATGAGCGGCGCGTGCGGGAAGTGCCGGCACTGCGGAGCGGGCCGCTTCCACCTCTGCTCGGGTCCCGCCAGGCTGACCGCGATCATGGGCGGGGCGCCCAGGATCACCATGGACGGCCAGGAGACTCGCAGGTTCATCGGCATCGGCTCCTTCGCCGAGTACGCCGTCGTCCGCGAGGCGATGTGCGTGAAGATCGCGCCCGACGCTCCCTTCGACGCGATGTGCCTGCTCGCCTGCGGCGTCATCACCGGCGTCGGCGCCGTCCTGAACGTCGCGCGGGTCACCCCCGGCTCCAGCGTCCTGGTCGTCGGCTGCGGCGGCGTCGGCCTCAACGTCGTCCAGGGCGCGGTACTGGCGGGCGCGACCACGATCATCGCCGCCGACGTGGTCGAGCAGAAGCTCAAGCTCGCCGCCCACTTCGGCGCCACCCACACGCTGCTCGCCGGCGACCTCCCCCAGCAGGTCGGCGAGATCGTGCGGGGTGGCGTCGACTACGCCTTCGACGCCACTGGAGTCGCGAGCGTCCTCGGCCAGGCCTTCGCCGCCACCCAGCCCGGCGGCACCACCGTCATGGTCGGCAGCCCCGTCGCGGGCACCCCCCTGACCGTCGAGCCAGGGCTGTTGTTCGCGTCCCGTCGCCTCATGGGCACCCAGGGCGGCGACGCGGCGCCCCTGCGCGACCTGCCCATGCTCGCCGCGCAGTACCTCCGCGGCCGGCTCGACCTCGACGGGCTGGTCACCGAACGCCTCCCCCTGACCGACATCGACCAGGCCGTCGCCCACGTCCGCCAGGGAGCCGTCGCCCGCTCCGTCATCGTCTTCTGACCCTGTCCGGCCGCGCCGCGCCCTACGATGGTGCGATCATTCGCGGCGGCCGGCGGAAGCGGGACGATGACCACACTCGAGCAGGGGCGTGACACCCGCACCAGAATCCTCGCCGCCGCCCGCGCGCTGTTCGCCGAGCGAGGCTACGCCGCGACCTCGCTGGCCGACATCGCCGCCGCGGTCGGGCTCACCAAGACGGCGGTCGCCTACCACTTCCATCCCAAGGACACGCTGGCCGCCGAGCTGATCGCGCCCTGCGCCGACGACATGCTCGACCTGCTCGGAGCGGACTTCCCCGACCGGAGCGCGTTCGTGACGGCCCTGGTGGCGTTCACGGTACGGCACCGCGCGGTGATCAGGCTGGTCATGGAGGACCTGGGCGGCGCCGACGACGCGCCTCCCGGCTCGCCGGGCGAGGCCATCAGAACCTTCCGCGACGAGATCTTCGCCAAACTCGTCGGCCCCGACCCCTCGCAGGAGACCCGGGTGCGCGGGTGGGCCGTGCTCGGCGCGCTCCAGTGGGGCGTCGTCCAGACGATGGACCTGCCCGAGGACAGCGTCCTGCCCACCCTGACCGCGGCCGCGCTCGCCATCTGACCCCGAGACCGGCGAATTCGGCAGGCCCTGACGTCACACCCCGACGGCCTCACCGATGGACGCGCGCCGGCGTCACATGAGGGTGTCCTCCGCGAATGTCAGCCACCGGCGGTCCCATTGCTTGCCGAGATTCTCCGCGTATCCCGCCGCGACGAATTTCTCGCGAAGCGCGGCCCGTCCCGCCCGGTCGCCGATACCGTGCGCCTCCTCGTTGGTCAGCGGTGGTTGTCCGGCCGCGCGGCGAGCGTCCTGCGCGTCGGCGATCGCGCGGTCGTAGGACGAGCCGTAGCTGTCGATCATCTCGGTGCCCCTGGTACCGGCGGATTGCCGCGCGAACTCGTGCGCCTTGACGTCACCTTCGACCTCTTCGTCGAGCCCCGCGTTGATGAACTCCTCGCGCCCCATCCGGAGGGCGTCGGGTGCGTTCTGGTGGCGGGCGTGGTTGACCTCGTGCACATAGGTTTCGGCGAGGCTCGCCGCCGAAGACGAGTCCGCGCTCCCGATCCGCAGCACGTTCAGAGAATCGGTGAAGTCCCCGGCCGCCGAGAAGCCGCCCGCCAAGTCACCGACCTCGCTCTTCAGGAAGAGGACGGTGATGCCGTGGTCCCGCACCCAGGCCAGCGCCTCGCGCCCCGCCGGAGTCCGGGCGAGCTCCTCCTCGGTCCTCCTGCGCGCCTCCTCGTCGGACGGTTCGAGACCGTACTTGACGTAGTACTTGGCGGCGGCCGCGGCGACGGGCAGCGCGGGTATGGACATGAACAGCCCGGTCAGGGTCGCCCTGGCGCGCACCAGGGTGCCGACCACCACCTCGCCGACGTGGCGCCGCGCCTGGAGGAGCAGGGTCCGCAACGCCTGCCGTACGCCCACCAGCCGCGCGGCCCAGAGGACATAGCCCGCGGGTCCTGCGATCAGGGCGCGGACCAGCGACACGGCGAGCACCGCGAGCATGTAGAGGACGACCGCCTTCCAGGCGACCCGCACCACCACGACGACCATGGTGCCGGCACCCATCAGCTCCGCGGCCCCCGCGCCGGCCGCCAGCTGGCGGCTGGGGCCGTCTTCGCCGTGCCACATGGTCTGGAGGGCGGCCACGTCGGCACCGCTGTTGGCGGTCCAGAGGTACTCGGCCGCGGGTTCGATCCGCTTCGACCCCTGCCGCAGTTCTCCGCCCAGCTCGATCCATGCCCTCGCCCTGCGCATCCGCTCCTGATCGTCGTCGTCCGGCAGGGGTGCGACATCCTTGACCAGGGCATACAGCTTCGCCAGCGAGCCGGACAGATCCACCGGCTCACACGTCCGCGCGAAGGTCGAACGCGCCGTCCCTGCGGATGGCGGCCACGGAGGCCGCCTCACCCTTGCGGTGGTTGGCGGAGGCGGTGGAGAGGTCTTCGGCGACCCCGTTCAGGCGCCGGACCAGCGAGGCGTAGGCCACGACCGCCTCCTCTCGCACAGCGGTGTACTCCTCGTCGAAGAGCGCGCCCGGTGCGCCGGCGTCGCTGTCGGCCCGGCCGTGGGCGCCGGCGAGGGTCCGGCCGATGAGCTCCTCCAACCGGTCGGCGACCTTCTGGATCACGATGGCGGTGGACCGCAGGCTGTCGTGATCGACCTGCAGGACCCGCTGCTCGTCCTGGGATGGCATGGGTCCGAGGATACGAACACGCACTCGTGCGTCCGGTGAACGCGACTTGATCAACGGGCCAACAGCGGAAGACGATCATCTGCCCGCGGTCATCCGGTAGGCGAGCCCTCACCCGAGGTCGGTGTGGGGGTCGGCTCGGGGTCGGTGCCCGCCGGTGGATCCACGTCGGGCGGCGTGGACGGCTCGGCCGGGTCGGGGAGCGACTGCGCCGCCACGCCCACCGTGATCACGATCGCCCGGCCGGGCCCTGCGCACGTGCCGGGCGGCACGCTCTGCCCGAGCACCGAGTCCACCGCGCCGACGTCGACCACGATCTGCGGGCGCAGCCGTACGGCGAAGCCCGCGCCCCTCAACGACGCCCGCGCCTCGCCCCTGGACATCCCCACGACCGACGGCACCGGCGCACCGCGCCGGGCCACCGTCAGCGCCACGGCCCGGCCAGAGGTCACGCGGGCGCCCGCTCCAGGCCTGCTGCTGATCACCTGATCGTTCGGCAGGTCGGAGCAGCTCCTGCTGATCTTCCCCACCTTCAGCCCCGCGGACGTCAGCGCGGAGGCGGCAGCCTCGCGGGACAGGCCCGCCAGCGCGGGCACCTCGACGCCGCTCGCCGACACCCGCAGGTCGACCCTGGAGCCCCTGGCCAGTCTGGTTCCCGGACCGGGCGTGCTCCTGAGTACCTCGCCCGCGGGCCGGGAGGAGCCGGCCTCGGTCACCGATCCCGCGACCAGTCCTGCGCCCTCGATCGCCGCGATCGCCGCGGAACGGTCCATCCCCACGACCGCCGGCACAGGGAACAGCATCGGCTGGGCGGGAGGCGAGGCGGGAGACGAGGCGGGGGCCGTCGCGGGCGGCGGACGCTCGGTCGTCGCGGGCGTGTCCCTCAGCTTGCCCGAGCTCTGCCGGCCGGACGAGGGCGCGGGCGTCGAGGCGACGGCCACCGGCTTGGGCGCGGTGGCGGCTGGGGTCCCGACGCTCCGCAGCGCGGGCACCAGCACCGCGACCAGCACCGCGGCACTGATCAGAAGTGCGCACGAGACGGCCAGCGAGACCCTGTTGGCCGCGGGCCCCACCCAGCGGCCAGGATGCGTCGCCTCCGGCGTCCGGCCCGCGGGGCCCGGCCATGAGGGATGCGCCTGGCTCCAGCCACTCGAGAGATGCTCGTCCGACCAGGGGACCACGGGGTGCCCGGCGGAGGCCCCGCTCCGTCCCGAGGCGCGAGCCGCTGCAATCGGTCTGGCGCCCGAGACGGACTCGGCGCCGCGCTGCGCGGGGATCTCGGGCAGCAGGTATCCGCCGGCGGCGCCCGTCGCCTCCGGCTCGGCCAGCGGGTGCGGATCCACACGCAGGATGTGCGGCGGAGGTGAGCGCAGCACCTCCACCGGCACGCCTTCGCCCGCGTCCAGCAGCTCGAGCAGCAGTTCCCTGCTGGTGGGCCTGTTGCGCGGGTCCTTGTCCAGGCAGTGCGCCACCAGGTCGCCGAGCTGCCCGTCGAGCCGGCCCAGCATGGGCGGCGCGGTCAGGATGCGGTGGAGCACCGGTGCCACCGAGTCCTGGCCGAACGGCGCGGAGGCGTTGGCCGCGAAGCACATCGTCGCGCCCCACGAGAACACGTCGACCGCTCCGGTGATCGCCGACGCGGTGATCTGCTCGGGCGCCATGTAAGCGGGAGTGCCCACTCCCCTGCCGCTGACCGTCGCGGCCGCGTCCAGTGCCTTGGCGAGGCCGAAGTCGATCACACGCGGGCCGTCCGACCCGAGCAGCACGTTCTGCGGCTTGAAGTCGCGGTGCACGATGCCCGCGCGGTGGATGGCGGCCAGCGCGGTGGCCGTGCCGACCGCGAGCCGTTCGAGCGCGCCGCCGCTGCGCGGCCCCTCCAGCGCCACGTCCCTGGCCAGCGAGGGCCCTTCTACGTACTCGCTGACGATGTACGGCCTGCCGTCGTCGAACCCGGCGTCGACCACCTGCGCCGTGCAGAACCGGGCGACGTGCTTGGCCAGCTCGACCTCGCGCATGAAGGCCGCAGGCTCGTCCCCCACAGGTCCGTGCAGGAGCTTGATCGCGAAAGACTCCTCGCCTGAGGTGCCGAGGTAGACGATCCCCTGACCGCCCTCCCCCAGCCGCCCGGACAGTTCGTAGTCGCCCAGTCGCTGAGGGTCCCCCGTCCTGAGCGGTTTCGGCACGGGCGCCTCCCCTCGCCGCCCACCGGTGACCTCTCTACTGAAGTCGAGGGATCGCGGCGCGTCAACGGACCGTGACGCCGTTGTAACGTCCTATTTCTGGATACTTCCGGTGTAGCGAGGGGTGTCTTCACCGGCTCTGATCACCTGAAACGTGTAGCCACGCGTGCCCTCGGCGGCGAACACCACCCTGCCCGGATGGCATCCCTCGCCCCTGACCTGCGACAGGTCGTAGGTGGCCGTGTCGATTCTGGTCAGGACGCCGTCACAGTGGAGGCCCTCTCCCCAGCGCATCGTCCCCTTGCCCGCGTCACCCGGCAGGCTCAGCCGTATCGAGAAGGTGACCTTAGAGCTAGGGTGATGCGCCGCGCCCGACCACTCGCCGGCGAGGGGCGGTGGCTCGCTCCGCCACGGGCTCGCGACCACCAGCGCGCCCGCCGCCACCGACAGGGCGCCCGCGGCGGCGGCCGCGATCCACCGGCGCGGGGCGCGGCGGGGCCTGACCCGGTGCTCGCCTGAGACGAGTGTGGCTCCGTGCCCCACGTCCGCCGCCTCCTGCCACGTTCCGGCCGCGCGACCGGGAGCGGGCTCCTCTCGCGCGCCTCCCCCTCCGGAGGTGGCCGCCCTCTGCCGGGGGATGCCCGTGTCCGGGCCGATGGGACCGCCGAGCAGGGCAGCCAGCGCCTCCTCCGCTGTGGGCCTGCCCCCCGGCGCCCTGGCCAGGCACGCCACGACCAGCTCGCGCAGCGGCCCCGACAGCTCACCGAGATCCGGCGTGCCGTACAGGATCCTGCCGAGCACCGCGGGATAGGAGTCGGCCGCGAACGCCGCCCGCCCGCTGGAGGCGAACGACATGGTCAGCCCCCACGCGAACAGGTCCACGGGCGTCCCCGCCGGCTCGCCGCTGATCTGCTCGGGCGCGAGGTAGGCGGGCGTGCCGACGGGCTGCGCGCCGAGCGTGCTGGTGGAATCGAGCAGCCGCGCGATCCCGAAGTCGATCACCCGCGGCCCTTCGCGGTCGAGCAGCACGTTCTGCGGCTTGAAGTCGCGGTGCACGACGCCGGCCCGGTGGATCGCCGCGAGCGCGGTCATCGTGCCCACCGCGAGCCGGTCGAGCGACCCGCCCGCGCGCGGCCCCTCCCGCATGACCAGCGCGTGCAGCGAGACGCCCTCGACCAGCTCGCTGACGACGTACGGCCTGCCGTCGGCCACTCCCGCGTCGAGCACGCGCGCCGTGCAGAAGGGCGCGACCCTGCGGATGCTCTCGATCTCCGCCAGCAACCGCCGCTCGGCGCTGTGGCTGCGGGCGTGCAGCCACTTGACCGCCACGCGCTCCCCCTCGGGGGACAGGGCCTCGTAGACCACGCCCTGGCCGCCCTCCCCGAGACGGGCGAGGATCCGGTATCCCCGCAGGTCCTGCGGATCGCCTGGTTGGAGGGGGCTCGACGGCATGCCGACAACTATAGGAACGCGGCATACCGATCAAGAACCGGCAGGACCTCGTCGGCCGTCCCGCTCGGCAGCGACAGCACGGTCTCCTCGATGCCGAGCGTGGCGTAGTAGTCGAGCTTGCCGTCAGTGGGCAGCGTGCCGAACGGGATGACCTTCGCCGTCGCCGACGCCTCCCTCAGGGCGGGCAGCGCGGCCTTGATGCCCTTGCCGCCGATCGGCATCCACCCGTCGGCGTACTCGGCGACGTGCGCGAACAGCTTGGGCCCCGCCGCACCACCGACGTAGACCGGGGGTCCCGAGAGCGGCTTGGGCCACGACCACGACGGCTCGACGCCGTCGAAGACCGCGACCTCCCTGCTCCACAGCGCCTTCATCGCCAGCACGTTGCGCCTGGCCGCCTCCCTCCTGTCCTTGTACGGCACGCCGTGGTTCTCGATCTCCTCCACGTTCCAGCCGAAGCCCACCCCGACGACCACGCGCCCGCCCGACAGGTGGTCCAGCGTGGCGACGGCCTTCGCGGTGACGATGGGCTCGCGCTGGGCGGCCAGCAGGATGCCGGTGCCGAGCGTGATCGTCGAGGTCACGGTGGCCGCCGAGGCGAGGGCGACCAGGGGGTCGAGCGTGCGCCGGTACTCCTCGGCGAGCTGCGGCGTCCCCGTCGGCGGCGGGGTGCGGCGGGAGACGGGGATGTGGGTGTGCTCGGGCAGGTAGAGGGAGGAGAAGCCGCGTTCCTCCGCTGCCCTGGCCAGGTCGGCGACGGGCATCGCCAGGTCTGTGCTGAACATCGTGACGCCAAGCCGCATGACCGCTCCTTAACCAAGCGATTGCTCGGGACCGTTTCTTAGAGTAGCTTGCCGCTCATGGGATTCGCTGCGGTCGCGGGCGTGCGGCTGTTCTACACCGACGACGGCTCAGGCGACACGACGCTGCTGCTCGTCCACGGCTGGGGCGCGGACTCCCACCAGTGGGCCCAGCACATCCCCTCTCTCGCGCGCAAGCACCGGGTGATCGCGGTGGACCTGCGCGGGCACGGCTACTCCTCGGCAGGGGAGAAGGACAACAACCCCGTCCGCATGGCCGAGGACCTCATGGAACTGCTCGACCAGCTCGGCGTCGAGCGGTTCGTGGCCGTCGGCCACTCCATGGGCGGGGTGATCGTCTCGCGGCTCGCCGTCGAGCATCCCTCGCGCGTGGCCGCCGTCGTCGCGGTGGATCCGGGCTACGGGCGTCCCGACGAGGTCGTGGCCATGGCGGTCGCGATGCGGGACAGGCCCGCCGTACAGATCGACGAATGGTGTTACACCCCCGCCTCGCCCGGCTGGCTGCGCGAGTGGCACCGGCGCCGGTTGCTGGCCACGCCGCCGCACGTGCTGGCCGAGGCCTTCGACGGGCTGTGGTCGGGGGAGGAGGCCATCGGCTCGCGGGGCGCGGCCGGGCCGTACCTGTCGCGGCGCGAGTGCCCCGTCCTCACCTTCTGGACCGACCCCGCGCAGGCGGCGTGGGAGACGGGCCTGTTCAAGCATCCCGCCTCGCGCACGGTCTGCTGGCAGGGCAGCGGACACCGGCTGCACGAGGAGCGGCCCGCCGAGTTCTTGCTCGTGGTCAATCAATGGCTGAAGGAGATCTCCCGGTGAAGTTCGCCATCTTTCTGAACCCCCAGATCCCCGGCTCGGGGTACGCGGCCGAGGAGAACGCGCGGGCCAAGCGGCCGATCGGACGGGACACCGAGTCGTACCAGAGGCTGCTGCACGAGGTGCGGGAGATCGCGGTGCACGCCGACAGGATCGGCTTCGACGCGCTGATGATGACCGAGCACCACTTCCATTCGGAGGGGATGGAGTTCTCGGTCAACCCGCTCATGTTCCTCACCGACCTGGCCGCGAGGACGGAGCGGATCCTACTGGCGCCGCTGGGCCTCGTGCTGCCCGCATGGGACCCGATCAGGGCGGCCGAGGACGTGGCGCTGCTCGACCAGTTCTCCAAGGGGCGGCTGCGGCTGGGGGTGGCGCGCGGCTACCAGAACCGGTGGATGAACGTGCTCGGCCAGCGCTGGCACGCGGCGGCGGCCAGGTCGGACGGCTCGTCGAGCGACAACCGCAACTTCGACGTCTTCGGCGAAGTCCTCAAGATCATGAAGATGGCTTGGACACAGGAGACCCTTCGCTACAAGTCCGACGTCCTCGACTATCAGGTGCCGTATCCCTTCGAGGGGATCGAGGGCTGGCCCGCCACCGAGTGGACGCGGACCTTCGGCGCCCCCGGCGAGCTCGACGACGACGGCAAGGTCCAGGCGGTCAGCGTCTGCCCCAGGCCGTACCAGAACCCGCATCCCGAGCTGTGGCAGCCGTTCACGATCTCCGACCGCTCGGTCATCAGGGCCGCGCAGGAGGACATCATGCCGTGGATGTTCACCCCCAACCCCGACGACCACGCCGCGAAGGCCAAGCTCTACCAGGAGGAGTCGGCCAGGCAGGGCCGCGACTACAAGCTGGGCGAGCACACCGGCATCCTCAAGATCGTCGGAATCGCCGACACGACCGAAGAGGCGATCAACACCTACGGCAAGAAGATCCCCAAGGACTTCGCCGCGTTCTTCGGGCCTTTCGGTTACCTGGAGGTGCTGCGCAAGAAGGAGGACGACAAGCACCAGCCGATCTCGCCGGAGAAGGGCGACGTGCGCCGGATGAACGACGTCGAGATGGCGCTGTTCGGCTCGCCCGACGACGTCAAGCGCGGCATCCAGCGCATGCTCGACCGCATGCCCGACCTGGAGTGGTTCGGCCTGTACATGCAGGGCCAGCAGGGCGTCCTCCCGCTCGACACCGTCAAGCGCAACCTCGAACTGTTCGCCACCAAGGTCATCCCGGAGTTCCAGTCAACTACCTCCGGGTGATCCCGAAGACTTGCTCTCACGGTCCCATCTGGAGGAAGGGAGGCCGGTAGCGTGCGGGCGATTGACTGCGCCCCCGCTCGCGACGGCGCGCTGGGCGATGTTGCGAGCTGCGATGTGATCGGCGTGCCCAGCGAGGCCACACCTGGTGCAAAGAAACCGACCGCGTACTGGCCGGTTGGCCTTCGAGACGAAACCGCATTCAGGGCAGCACTGGCTTGTGTAGGACGGGTCCACCAGCGCAAAAGCGATCCCGAGTCGTGCGGCCTTGTAACGCGTGAACGCAATCTGCTGGGCGAACGCCCAGGAGTGCAAGGTGCGCCGCTGGGACCGATAAGCCCTTGCCCGCCCGCGGATGCCGTGGAGTTGTTCCATGGCGATGCCTCGGCCGGTGCGTTCGGTCTCTCGCACCATGTGTTTGCTGATCTGATGATTGACATCCGTCATCATCCGGTGCTCGCGTCCGGACATGCGGCGCAGTATCCGCCGCGCCGACGAGGACCTCTTGCGCTGCAACCGTCGGCGCTGGCGGTGCCGCCGAGCACGTATGGCGCGCACGTGCGCGTTACCGCGAATCGTGCCCGGCAGCGCGGCACCAGGGAGCACCACCCCATCAGAGGTCACGGCCAGGTTTCCCGTAAAGGCCGCACGCGCCTCGTAGCAGGCCAGACGATGCAACGCGACCAGCTTGAAGGTTCTGTGCGACCAAGCCAGCCGGGAGACAAAGGTGGCAGCCTCGTTACACAGCTCCATCGCCGCTGCCAGCCGCACCGCATCTCCGGGGACCGGGTTGAGCCGAAGCTGTATGACAGACGGCAGACCTACACATTTAGCCTCCGACCTGTGAAACGCCAATACGATCACCCGCCTCCTATGATCACCACGCATATTACCCATTGAGATGAAGTCATTACAGAGAGTTCTGACATAAGGAGTGATGGACCATGAGGCACAGCCGATGAAGTTCTGGCTCGGCGCATCCTTCTGCGACACCTCGGAGTTCGTCGAGCTGGCCGTGACGGCCGAACGCTGCGGGTTCGACACCTTCACGCTGTCGGACCACCTGTTCTTCGCCGACTTCAGCACTCCGTACCCGTACGGCAGGATGCGGTGGACGGCCGAGACGCACTGGCCTGACGTGTGGGTGACGATCGGCGCCATGTCGGCGGTGACGACGCGGCTGCGCTTCTCGCCCAACGTCTACATCGCGCCCGCGCGCGACCTGATCACCGTGGCCAAGCAGGTCTCTACGGCCGCCGTGCTGTCGGGCGACAGGGTCAGCTTCGGGGTGGGCGTCGGCTGGTGCAAGGAGGAGTTCGTCGCCACGGGGCAGGACTTCCACACGCGCGGGCGCAGGCTCGACGAGATGCTCCCTCGCCTGCGCGAGCTCTGGTCGGGCGCGCAGGTCGACCTGCCTGGCCTGCCGTCGCTGTCGATGTCGCCCGTGCCCGCCGTACCGATCCCGATCTACGTGGGCGGCGACAGCGAGGCGGCGCTGCGCAGGGCGGCCCGCGCCGGCGACGGCTGGATCGGCAACAGGATCTACACCGAGGAGCAGATCGACGCCGTCCTCGCCGACCTGCGCCGCTACCTGAAGGAGTACGGCAGGCAGGAGGACGCGCTGGAGATCATCGCCCCGCTGGCGGTGCTCCCCGACGCCGACACCTACAAGCGCTTCGCCGACAAGGGCATCACCGGCACGATGGCCGCCCCCTGGTGGCTGTCGCCCGACGAGCCCAAGACCGACACGATGGAGCGCTTCGCCGAGGAGGTCATCGCCAGGATGTGAGGCGCACAGAGCTCACCGGGCTTGGGGCACTCCCAGCTCGGCGAGCGCCTGGGCCACGATGTCCCTGGGCGCCGTCTCGACCACGCCGATCCTGGTCAGGGCGGCGATCCCCAGGTAACCGCTGTAGCCCGCGACCGCCCTGTCCCAGGCCCGGGCGGCGGGCTGCCCCAGTTCCTCCAGCGCGGCCCGCATCACCGCGAGCCTGCGCGCGCTCACCCTCCTGACCACCTCCGCGATGAACGGATCGTCCGCCGCGCTGATCAGCCTGAACGAGATCGCCGCGTCCGCCGGATCGGCGAACGCCAGCTCCAGCAGCGCGCGCATCCGCTCGGCCGGGTCGCCGACGTCCGTCAGCCGGGCGATCACCTGCTCGGTGTGCGACTCCCACAGCGCGAGCGCCGCCTCCACGAGCGCGTGCCTGTTGGCGAAATGCCAGTAGAAGCTGCCCTTCGACACTCCCAGCCTGGCCGCCACCGGCTCCACCGCCACGGCGGTGAGCCCGCCGTCCGCGAGCGCGTCGAGCGCCGCCCTGGCCCAGTCCTCCGCGTTCACCCGACCCATGCGCCCAGCCTGCCATACGGGGGCGTATGGTCTTTCCATACGCAACCGTATGGAAAGGCGGATCGCGCATGCCCACCCTGGCCGACCGGTACATCCCCCACCCCGAACACGCCGAGCGGCACTCGATCGTCATCGACGCCCCCCGCGAACGCGTCTGGGCCGCGCTGCACGACCTGAAGGCGAGCGACATCCGCGCGGCGCGACCGCTGTTCGCGGTCCGCAACCTCGTCTCGCGCCTGCTCCACGGGCACGCCCAGAACGATCTGCCCGTCTTCGACGTGCTCGAGGAGGTGCCCGGCAGTGAGATCGTGCAGGGCGTGGTCGGCCAGTGGTGGCGGCTCGGCGCCGCGACCAACCTCCCCGTCGCCGACTGGGAGAGCTTCGACCTGCCCGGGTACGGCAAGGCCGTCTTCAGCTTCCACCTGTCCGACCTCGGCGGCGGCCGCGTCCTGCTGACGACCGAGACCAGAGTGATCACCACCAGCCCCGACGCCCGCCGGGCGATGGCCCGCTACTGGGCGGTGATCAGGCTCGGCAGCGGTTTCGTGCGCCGCGTCATGCTGGGCGCGCTCAAGCGGCGCGCGATGGCCCGATAGCCTCCTCCCATGCTGGAAGAGATAACGGCGACCCGCTACGTGACCCCGTTGCGGGAAGGCGGGTCGCTGCCGGGGGTGGTCGAGGCCGACGACCTCGGCACCTATGTCGTGAAGTTCCGCGGCGCGGGACAAGGGCCCAAGGTCCTCGTCGCCGAGATCATCTGCGCCGAGCTGGCCAGGCGGCTCGACCTGCGCACTCCCGAGCTCAAGCTCATCGACCTCGACCCGCAGATCGGCCTGCGCGAACCCGACTTCGAGATCCAGGAGCTGCTCCGGGCCAGCGAGGGACGCAACGTCGCGATCGACTTCCTGCCCGGCGCGCTCGGCTTCGACCCTTTGTCGTGGCGCCCCGATGCCGGCTTCGCCGCCGAGGTCCTGTGGTTCGACGCCCTCATCCACAACGTCGACAGGACCTGGCGCAACCCCAACCTCCTGGTCTGGCACCACGACACCTGGCTCATCGACCACGGCGCCGCGCTGTGGTTCCACTACAGCTGGAAGAACGCCGACCCGCAGCGGCCCTTCGACGCCGCTGACCACGTCCTCGCCCCGTTCGCCGCCGACGTCCACGCGGCGGGCGACCGGCTGGCCGCGAAGATCACCAGGGAGCTCCTCACCGAGATCACCGCGCTGGTGCCCGACGAGTGGCTGGAGGCGGAGCAGGGGTTCGAGTCGGCGCAGGCCGTACGGGACGCCTACGTCGAACACCTGCTGGCCCGCGCCCACGGACCCCGCGACTGGTTGCGAACCTCTCCGAAGGACGAGCGGAAGAGCGGCCCCGGCTCGGTCGGCGCCTTCTGGAAGCAGGGAGACGAGTGATGGAGCGCGACGTCTACGAGTACGCCGTCATCCGCGTCATCCCGCAGATGGAGCGTGGCGAGCAGATCAACGCCGGGATCCTGCTCTACTGCCAGCCGCGCGCCTACCTGTGCGCACGCGTCGAACTCGACGAGTCCCGCCTGCGCGCCCTCGACCCCGGCACCGACCCCGCCGAGGTACGGCTGGCGCTGGCGGCCTACGAACTGGCGTGCGGCGACTCCGCGGGGCCGCTCGTGGGCGAGTCCCTGGGCAGCCGGTTCCGCTGGCTGACCGCCCCGCGCAGCACGGTCGTCCAGACCTCAGCGGTCCACGCGGGCCTGACCACGGACCCCGACGCCGAACTCGCGCGCCTGTTCGACCGCCTCGTCCGCCTCTGACGCCGGCCCGCCGGCCCCGGACGGCGGGCTCTAGCGGTGTCCCAGGATGTTGATCACTCGCCCGTTGGGGTCGCGGACGAAGAACCTGCGCACGCCCCACTCCTCGTCCTGCAGCGGGTGGACGATCTCCGCGCCGCTCTCGCACACCGCCGCGTAGGCGGCGTCCACGTCGTCCACCTCGACGCTCAGGTCGGGGTTGACGGGCGCGGTCTGGTCGGCGGTCATGACGCTGACCTGTGCGGCGGGCTGGGTGGGCGAGGCGAGGGTCATGATCCAGCCGTGGTTCATCACCTCCTCGAAGCCCAGGAGGGCGTAGAAGTCCCTGCTCTCCTGGATGGCCTCGGAGGTGATGTTGGGCACGACACGGCGAACGGTCATCGACGGCTCCCGGTAGGTGAGGTGCCGCCGATTCTCCCAGAACCGCCGGGCGGCTGGGTCAGTCGCGTGCGTCGACGAGGCGGGACAGGCCGTCTAGGAGCAGCTCGAGGCCGAGACGGAACGCGCCCTCCGGATCGGTCGCCAGCCCGGTCGCCTCGCCGAGACTCGCCGAGACCCGTTGGGCGACGGGATAGGAGTCGCCCGCCATTGCGGCGCCCAGGCTCGGCCCGACGCTCTCCCACCACTGCACGTCGGTCAGGGAGCTCTCCTCCCTGATCCGCCGAAGCGAGAGGGTCCCGCGCGCGGCGCTGGAGACCAGGCCGAGGATCGCCGTCAGCGCCCGGTCCATTTCGAGGTCGCTCAGGCCCAGCCCGTCGAGCGCGGCGAGTTCCGCTTCGTACTTGCCTGACACGCCGGGCCCGGGGACCGGACGGCCCGGCGCGACGTCCACCGTCCAGGGGTGGGCCATGTGGTGGTCCCAGTTGGCCTGGGCGATCCGCTCGACCCTGGCCCTCCAGGGCCCGGCCGGTGGCGACGCGTAGACCTCCGCGGCGACGGCGTCGAGCATGACCTCGATGAGCTCGGACCGTCCGGCGATGTACGGGTAGAGCGCCATCGCGCTCACGCCCAGGTCGCCGGCCACCCTGCGGAGGGTGAGCGCGTCGAGCCCCTCCTGGTCGGCCACGGCGATCGCCGCGTCCGTGATGCGCCTCAGTGTGAGCCCCGATCGGCTCACCGTCTCGGTGGGTTTCCACAGCAGCCCGATCAGCTTGACCGGGTCTCCCGGCTGCTCGGCTCTCTTCGCCATCATCAACCCCCAGAGATTTACGTTGTACTATACATTGTCCGAAAGAAGGTCGAGCAGGTGGGAGGGCGTATGGATACCGGACCGGCGCGACAGGCCCCGATCGTCGTTCGCGGGGTCCGCAAGCACTTCGCGAAACCTCGAACTGTTCGGCAGGCTGGCGGGCCTGAACCGCCGGCACGCCCGCGACAGGGCGGCCGAGCTGCTCGAGACGGCGGGGCTGACCGGGGTGGGGAAGCGGCCGGTGGGGGCGTTCTCGGGCGGGATGCGCCGCCGCCTCGACCTGGCGACGTCCCTGATCACCACGCCGGTGGTCCTGTTCATCGACGAGCCGACCACGGGGCTCGACCCGCAGGCTCGCCACGAGCTCTGGGGCTCGGTGCGCGCCCTCGCGGACGCTGGGACCACCGTCCTGCTGACCACCCAGTACCTGGAGGAGGCCGACGCGCTGGCCGACGACGTGGTGATCCTCAGGGAGGGCCAGGTCATCGCGCAGGGAACGCCCGAAGACCTCAAGAGCCTCGTGGGCGAGCCGCGCTGGGAGCTACGCCGGCCGAAGCTCGAAGACGTCTACCTCCATCTGCACGCCACGCGACCGGCAGGAGCACCCGCGTCATGACGACCATCTCCCTGACAGTCCCCGCACAGGCGACCGCGCGCACGCGGCTGTGGCGGGAGGCGACGATCCTCGCCGGGCGCACCATCCGGCACCGGTGGGCCAGGCCGGTGACGTTCGCGGTCCAACTGCTGTTCTTCAAAGGACTGAGCCGATGACCGACCTCGACCAGGTGATCCGCATTCGCGGCGCGCGGGAGAACTCTCTCAAGAACGTCGACGTCGACATCCCCAAGCGCAAGCTCACCGTCGTCACCGGGGTGTCGGGCTCGGGCAAGTCGTCCCTGGTCTTCGACACGCTCGCGGCGGAGTCGGGGCGGCAGCTCAACGAGACGTTCTCGGCCTTCGCCCAGGGCCGGCTGCCCAGCTACGGGCAGCCCGACGTCGACCACCTGGAGAACCTGTCCGCGGTGATCATCGTGGACCAGAAACGCCTCGCGGGCGGCCCCCGCTCCACCGTGGGCACCGCCACGGACATCGGGGCGCGCCTGCGGCTGCTGTTCTCCAGGCTCGGTGAGCCCTCGGCAGGCTACTCCAACGCCTACAGCTTCAACGACCCCGCGGGCATGTGCCCGAACTGCCAGGGCCTGGGCGTCGCCGCCACGGTCGTCGTGGCCGAGCTCGTCGACGAGGACAGGTCGCTCGCCGAGGGCGCGATCACCTTCCCTCCCTTCGCGCCGGGGCAGTGGATGTGGAAGGCCTACGCGCGGTCGGGCTTCTTCGACGCCGACAAGAAGATCCGCGACTACTCCGCCGAAGAGCGCGACATCCTCCTGCACGCCCCCGCCGGCACCCTGAAGCCGCCCGCGGGCATGGACGCCGTCGGCACCGCGTACGAGGGCCTGCTCCCCCGGTTCACCCGCATCTACCTGCAACGCGAACCTGAGTCGTTCAAGGGCGCCCAGCGGGCGGCGTTCGAGCGGATCGTCGCCAGGCGCCGCTGCCCCGAGTGCGCGGGCTCGCGGCTGGCGCAACCGGCACGCGCCAGCCTCGTCGACGGGCGCTCCATCGCCGACTGCAACGCGATGCAGGTCGACGATCTGCTGGCCACGATCGGCTCCTTCGACCGCCCTGAGGTCGCGCCGCTGACCGGCGTGCTCCGCGAGCACCTGGGACGCATGGTCACCCTCGGTCTGGGCTATCTGAGCCTCGACAGGGCGACCTCGACGCTCTCCGGCGGCGAGTCGCAGCGCATCAAGATGGTGCGCCACCTCGGCAGCGCCCTCACCGACATGCTCTACGTCTTCGACGAACCCACGGTCGGCCTGCACCCGCGTGACGTGCACACCCTCGGCGAGATGCTGATCGCCCTCCGCGATCGCGGCAACTCGGTGATCGTGGTCGAGCACGCTCCCGAGGTCATGGCCATCGCCGACCACTGCATCGACATGGGCCCAGGCGCGGGCGCGGCGGGCGGCACCGTCGTCTTCGAGGGCACCTACGCCCGGCTCCGCCAGGCCGACACCCTCACGGGAGCCGGGCTGCGGGCGGACAGGACCGAGCGGGGCCGGCCGCGCCCCGCCATCGACTGGATGCTGATCGAGCACGCCGCCACCCACAACCTCCACGACGTCACCGTGCGCATCCCGCGCGACGTCATGACCGTGGTCACCGGCGTGGCGGGGTCGGGCAAGAGCAGCCTCATCCTGGGTCATCTGCCCGTCGTCGAGCCCGGCGCGGTCGTGATCGACCAGCGGCCGATCCGCGGCTCGCGGAGGTCCAACGCGGCGACCTTCACCGGACTCCTGGACTCCGTCCGCCAGATCTTCGCGAAGGCGACCCGCCGGCCCGTCGGCCTGTTCACTCCCAACTCGACCGGCGGCTGCCCCGCCTGCGAGGGAACCGGCCTGATCTACACCGACCTGGCGTTCATGGAGGGGGTCACCACCCGCTGCGAGTCCTGCAAGGGCAGGCGCTTCACCCCCGAGGCCCAGCGGCACAGGGTCGACGGTCGCTCGATCGCCGACGTCTTCGAGATGAGCGTCAACGACGCCCAGAAGTTCTTCACCCAGAAGTCCGTCCGGGATCCCCTCGACCGCCTGGACGACGTCGGCCTCGGGTATCTCACCCTCGGGCAGCCGCTCAGCTCCCTGTCCGGTGGGGAGCGCCAGCGGCTCAAGCTCGCCACCGAGCTGGCCGCGCCCGGCCGTACGATCATCCTCGACGAGCCCACGACCGGGCTGCACATCGCGGACGTCGAACGGCTCGTCGGCCTCGTCGACCGGCTGGTGGACTCCGGTGCCACGGTCGTCGTCATCGAGCACAACCTCGACGTCGTCCGCGCCGCCGACTGGATCATCGACCTCGGCCCCGAGGCGGGGCACGACGGGGGCCGCGTCGTCTTCGAAGGCACCCCCCGGCAGCTGGTCGCCTCCTCCGACACCCACACGGCCCGCCACCTCCGCCACCACCTGGAATCCACCGGCCTCACCTGACCGCGCCTCCACGGGGGCGACGCTCAGGCGAGGCATCCCCATGGATGTGATCAGTGTCACGGGTCGCGGGTGTCAGGGATCGGGCCGCCGCGCCCAGGCCGTAGCCGGCTCCCAGCACCACGATGCGGTGTGTCATGGTTCCCCCTCTTGAGTCACCACCTGAACCGGGCAGCGGCCCGCCTGCACCTGTACAGGTCGCTCCACCGGCTCGGCGTCAAGGTGCGCGAACAGGTCGTGATCGGCAAGGTCACGGGCGAGGTGCTGGTCCTCGGCGACGGCGGTGAGGCGCGGATGTCGTGCCAGACCGGGATCCCGATGGGCCTGTACGCGGGGAACGCGGTCGCGGACCTGGTCGCGGGCCGGGATCCCGCGCCCGTGTCAGGATCCGTTACGTCTGGACGGACATCAGCCTGGGCCGCCGTGACGGTGTCACCCAGTTCACGCGGGCCTACGACAGCCCGCTCGGCGGCGCCGTGCTCACCGGCAGGGCCTCGGCGCTGTTCAAGGAGTTCGTCACCAGGGGCACCGTCCTGACGATGCGCCATCCGGGCCCCCGCCTCCGGCGCAGGTGAGCCTGCTCACAGGCGGACCAGCATCTTGCCGACGTTACGGCCGTGCATCAGGTCGAGGAAGGCGGCGGGCGCCCGCTCGATGCCGTCCACCACGGTCAGCTCCGTGCGCAGGGAGCCGTCGGCCAGCCATCCCGCCGCCTTGCCGATCCACTCCCCGAACAGGTGGTAGTAGGAGGTGACCAGCATGCCGCGCATCGTCGCGTCCTTGGCCGCCAGCGAGAACAGGTTGGCGGGCCCCGGCACGGGCGAGGTGGCGTTGTACGCGCTGATCGCGCCCACGAGGGCGATCCTGCCGCCGGGGCGCAGGGCGTCGATGGCGGCCACCAGATGGTCGCCGCCGACGTGGTCGACGTACACGTCGACGCCCTCGGGCGCGACCTCCGCCAGCTGTACGGCCAGCGAACCCTCCCTGTAGTCGATGGCGGCGTCGAAGCCGAACTCCTCCACCACCTTCTTCGCCTTCAGCGGCCCGCCGGTCGAGCCGATCACCTTGGCGGCGCCCAGCTTGCGGGCGAGCTGGCCCGCGACGCTGCCGACGGCTCCCGCCGCGGCCGAGACGAACACGACGTCGCCCTGCCGTACGGGAGCGACCTCGGTCAGCGTGGCGTAGGCGGTCAGGCCCGTGGATCCCAGCGCGCCCAGGTAGGCCTCGGCGGGCGCCAGAGCGGTGTCGACCACGGTCGCGGCCGCGGCCTCCACCACCGCGTACTCCCTCCAGCCCGCGAAGTGCACGACCGTCGCGCCCACGGCGACGTCGGCGGAGCGGGAGGCGACGACCTCGCCCACCGCCGAGCCGTCCATGGGGGCGTCGAGCTCGAAGGGCGGGATGTAGGACTCGACGTCGTCCATCCGGCCGCGCATGTACGGGTCCACCGACATCCAGGTGTTGCGGACCAGGATCTGTCCCTCGGCCAGGTCTGGGACCTCGGTGGTCGCCAGGGAGAAGTTCGAGAGCGCGGGCTCGCCGACGGGGCGGGCGGCCAGGCGGATCTCACGGCTTGCGGTCATGGTGTCTCTCCTCGTTCGTTGGTGAGCACCACAGTGCGGCAGGCCGCGCACGATCGGCTGGTGGTCGGCTGGGGGTGGCCTGGGGGGCAGGCCGGGAACCCCCCTCCGGGGTCCTCCCCCGGTTCTCAGGGGTGGATTCAGGGTGGTCCCTGAAGGCGTTCCCCCGCGCGTGTAGGAAGGTGAGCATCGTGAAGACGAAGAGGACGATCGTGATGGCGGGCCTTCTGGGGCTCGGAGTGCTGCTGACGGGCTGCGGCATCGCCGGCGCCGAGGAGCGCGACACCGCCTCCTACGACGTCACCGACAAGGTGGCGGGCGTCAAGATCGAGGGTGACTCGAGCGGCATCGTGGTCACCGAGTCCGACCGGCAGGGCGTCCACGTGACGGAGACCCTGACGTGGCGGAACAACAAGCCGAAGCCCACCCACGTGGTCCAGGGCGACACGCTGGTGCTGACGTTCACCTGCCCGATCTCGGTGGGGATGTCCAGCTGCGACGTCGGCTACGAGGTCGAGGTGCCGCGAGGGCTCAGGATCAAGGCCGGCACCGACTCCGGCGAGGTGACGCTGCGCGCGCTGTCCGGCGAGGTCGAGGCGACGAGCGACTCCGGCAGGATCGAGGCCAGGGACCTGACGGCCAAGCGGGTGACGACCGAGAGCGACTCGGGCGACATGACGCTCGTGTTCGCCGGGCAGCCCGACAAGGTCAAGACGACGACCGACTCCGGCACGACCGAGGTCCGCGTGCCGCAGGGGCCGTACAACATCACGACAGACACGGATTCGGGGCGCAAGAAGATCACCACGAAGAGCGACGCGTCGGCCTCCCGCGTGATCGAGATGTCCAGCGACTCGGGCGACCTCGAGGTCGTCACCCCCTAGTACGTCCGCAGGACGGGGGCGCCCTCTATCGGGTTGACGCCCCGATCGCGCCGAGCCGGCGCGTGAGGTAGGTCGCCGCCCTCCTCGTCCAGGCGCGCTGATGCGGGGAGGGGCTAACGGAACAGGTCGGCGTTGGCGGCGGCCCATTCGGCGAAGGGGCGCGGCGGGCGGCCCGTCACCTGCTCGACCGTCGGCAGCACGACCGACTCGTCCAGGTTGCCGGCGGCGAAGAAGTCGAAGAACGCGTCGACGTACATCTCCGGCATCGCCGCGCTCATCTGGGCGCGCGCCTCCTCGTCCGACAGCCCGACGAAGGTCAGGTCGCGTCCGAGCACCTGCCTGAGGACGCGCAGCCGGTCGGCCGGCAGCAGCGATTCGGGACCCGTGATCGGGTACACCTGGCCCTCGTGCCCGTCGGCGACGAGCGCCGTGGCGGCGACTGCGCCGATGTCGAGCGGGTCGACGGCCGCCACGCGCACGTCGGGGAAGGCGTCCCTGACCACGTCTCCCGCCTTGAGCTGGTCGAGCCAGCGCAGGGTGTTGGCGAAGAAGGTGCGCGGCCGCAGGATCGTCCACGCCACCCCCGACGCGCGGACCAGCTCCTCCGACTCGATGTGGTAGCGCGAGACGGCGTTGTCACGGTTGCCGGTCTCCGCGGCGCTGGCCGACAGCAGCACCACGCGCTGGACGCCCGCCTTGCGGATCTCCTCCAGCGTCTCTTCCATGCGGTCGTAGCCGCTGAGCAGGAACATCCCGCGCACCCCGTCGAGCGCCGCCGCCACCGACTCGGGGTTGTTGAGGTCGCCCTTCGCCAGCTCGGCGGGCAGGTCGGCCTCGCGCCTGACCAGCGCGCGGACCGGCTCTCCCGCCTCGGCGAGCGCCCTGACGACCGCGCTGCCCGCGTTTCCTGTGGCTCCAGCGACAAGGATCATGACGTCCTTTCTACTAGAAAACAGGCCCCTCTCCTGGAACTCCCCTAGAACAGGACGGACATGAAGGTGTCGATCTCGCGGAAACCGACCTTCCGGTAGACGGTCCGCGCGGCGTGGTTGAAGTCGTTGACGTAGAGCGAGACCACCGGCGCGAAGCAGGACAGCGCCGCCTCCACCACCGCGGCCATCCCTGCCACCGCGTGGCCCTGACCGCGCAGCGAGGGGTCGACCCACACGCCCTGGACCTGGCACGCCTGCGGGGTGACCGCGCCGATCTCGGCTTTGAAGACGACCTTGCCGTCCTCGATGCGGGCGTAGGAGCGGCCGATGCGGATCAGCTCCGCCACCCGCGTGCGATAGAGCGCGCCGCCGTCGCCCCCGTTCGGCGAGACGCCCACCTCCTCGGTGAACATCGCGACGCAGGCGGGCAGCAGGATGTCGAACTCGTCGGGACGCACCCGCCGTACCAGCGGGTCGGCGGGCACCGGCGACTTCTGCGAGGTCGCCATCACCGGCTGCGACCAGCGGATCGCCCTGGCCCGCCCCCAGTACGGCTCGAGCCGCTCCCACAGCAGCTCGACCGCGGGCGCGGGGCCGACGATCGACGAGCACCTGCGCCCCTGCTTGCGCGCGCGGTCGGCGAAGGCGTGCACGGCCTCGGGGCCGGCGTTGACCGGCACCAGGTTGGCTCCGGCGTAGCAGAGCGAGATGAGCGCGCCACGCGGCCCGAACCCCCACATCTGCCCGCCCAGGCGCGTCGGATGCAACCCGACGCTCCTGACCCTGGAGGCGACGAAGACGTTGGCGACAGGGTCGGTGTCGAGAAGTGCGAGCACTTCGTCCCTGTCGCTGTCGTCGAGCACACGCGACGCCGATGTACGCAGCATCACACCGGCCAGCCTACGCGACCTGCCCCCTTTTGACAGGAACCACGCCATCTATCGGGCGCCGAGCAGCTCCGGCAGGATCCGGGGGTCGCGCGGCCCCTCGGGCGCCGTCATCCGCTGCGCGGCGACGGGCGTGGGCAGGCCCTGGCAGGTGGTGTCGGTCTTCGGCACCGTGCCGTCCTCCAGGTACCGGACCAGATGCCGGTCGACGCAGGCGTTGCCGGCCAGCGACGTCCCGTGGTTGCCGCCCGGCTCGACGACCATGCGGGCGCTGGGGAAGCGCCGCCGCAGGTTCAAGGCTCCCTCGTACGGCGTGGCCGCGTCGCGCCGCGACTGGAGCATCAGGATCGGCGGCAGCGAGGGATCCGCCTTGACGGTGACGGGCCTGCCCCCAGGCTCGGACCAGAACGCGCACGGCGCGTTGTACCAAGCGTTCGGCCAGGTCAGGAAGGGGGCGGCGCGGTGCGACCTGGTCATGTCGGCGTGCCACCTCGACCAGTCGCGCGGCCAGGCGGCGTCGCGGCACTGCACGCCCAGGTAGACCGCGTAGCCGTTCTCGTCGTCGGCGTCGTTGCCGGCGTGCTGGCGCCAGGCGTCGACCAGGCCCTGCACGTCGCCATGCCGTACGTAACGCGACCAGGCTCCGGCCAGCTGCGGCCAGATCGAGTTGACGTAGCCGCCCACGGTGAACAGGTCGTCCAGCTCGCTCGGCCCGACCAGGCCGCCCGCCGGCCTGGTGGCGAGCCGCCTGCGCATGGAGTAGTAGGCGAAGGAGGTCTGCCTCGTGGTGCGGCCGAGCCCGTAGACGGCGTTGTTCTTGGCCGTCCATGCGAGGAAGTCGCGGTGACGGCGCTCGAAGGCCCCGTTCTGGGCCAGGTTGGCCTGGTACCAGATGCCCTCGGGGTCGACCGAGCTGTCGAAGACCAGGCGCTTGACCCTGCTGGGGAACAGCGTGGCGTAGACGGCGCCGAGGTAGGTGCCGTAGGAGTAGCCGAGGTAGCTGATGCGCTCCTCGCCCAGCGCGACCCTCATGCGGTCGAGGTCGCGGGCGGAGTTCTCGGTGGTCATGTGCGGCAGCATCCAGGACCACAGGTCGCCGCAGCGGGCGGCGTACTCCTTGGCCCTGCCGATCAGCACCTGCTCGGCCGCCGGGCCGCTCGGCACCTGGTCGGGGCGGGGCGGGGCGTAGTAGCGCGCCGGGTCCACGCAGTGCAGCGCGGGTTCGCTCTTGCCCACCCCCCGCGGGTCGAAGCCGATGACGTCGAGGCGGGAGGCCACCTGCGGAGGCAGCGCCGCGGCGACGTACTTGGCGATCTCCTGACCTGACGCGCCCGGCCCTCCCGGGTTGACCAGCAGGACACCGAGGTGGTTGGCGTCGCGGGAGACGGTGCCCTTGATCCTGTTCAGCGCCAGCGTGATCTGCTGGCCGTACGGGTCGCGGTAGTCGAGCGGCACCCTGACCTCGCCGCACTCCACGCCCGGCTGCTCGGGCGTGTCCGCCGCCGGGCCGGTGAGCCCCACCCCGCCGAGCACCTGATCGGTGACCGAGGGCTTCTTTCCGCACGGCCCCCAGACCACGCCGTCGCCGATCGCCCTCGCCTGAGCGTCCGCGGCGCCACTGACTCCGGTGGTCAGCAGCGCCAATACCGCACCAATCCCGACAACCCGCTTCACCCGGCTGCACTCCCTCTGCTCCATAGGACGAAGCGATGATGCCGTGAGCGACCAGACGGACACGCAGCGTATCCGAGATTGATTACCAATCTGTAACGCTCTCCTTGCTCTTCGTACGCACCTCCCCCTTCATCGGCACAGGGCTCTTCCCGCGCGCCGCGCCCTTCCGGCGCGCCGTGCTCTTCGCGCGGGTCAGTGCGATCACGGTGAGGGTCGCCACGGCGGCGAGGCAGGCGAGAGCGACGCATACCGCGTGGAGCGCGCCGGTGAAGCCGGCGCCGTCCAGCCGCCCTCCGCTGAGGGCGGCCAGCATCGCGCCGACGCCCGCCAGCGCGAGAATCTCCGTCGCCACCCGCGCCGTTCCACGATGACGAAGAGCACGCCGAGCCCCACCGCCGCCGCGAGGGCGCCGAGGACGAGCGGGCTGCCGAACCCCAGGCCGGGCCCCTCGTCGAGCGCGAAGATCAACAGCAGGGGAGAGGTGGTGAACAGCAGGTCCTTTCGAGCGACCGCCAGCATGCGCCGCGCGGGCCCTGCGAGCGGGGCGTGAGACGAGGTCGCCCTCCCGAGCCTCCCCCAGCCCCAGGCGGGCGAGTCACGGGGCTGAGGTTCTTCCGGGGGTGACCACCAGCGTGCGCCGGGTGGCGAGGCGGGCGGCTGGGTCGCCCGCGCTTCTGAAGCCGAGGGTCAGCCGACGGTGACCTGGACGCCGGAGTCGTCGTCGAGGTCGACGTCCACGCCCATCTCCTCGGCGATGCGCAGCGCCTCCTCGATCAGCGTCTCGACGATCTGCGACTCGGGGACGGTCTTGATGACCTCGCCCTTCACGAAGATCTGCCCCTTGCCGTTGCCGGAGGCGACGCCGAGGTCGGCCTCGCGCGCCTCGCCCGGCCCGTTGACGACGCAGCCCATGACCGCGACGCGCAGCGGCACCTTCATGCCCTCGAGCCCCGCCTGGACCTGCTCGGCGAGGGTGTAGACGTCGACCTGGGCGCGCCCGCACGAAGGGCACGAGACGATCTCCAGGCCGCGCTCGCGCAGCCCGAGCGACTCCAGGATCTGGGCGCCGACCTTGACCTCCTCGACGGGAGGCGCGGACAGCGAGACGCGGATGGTGTCGCCGATGCCCTCGGCCAGCAGCGCGCCGAACGCCACGGCCGACTTGATCGTGCCCTGGAAGGCGGGCCCCGCCTCGGTGACGCCGAGGTGCAGGGGGTAGTCGCACTGCCTGGCGAGCTGCCGGTAGGCGTTGATCATCACGACGGGGTCGTTGTGCTTGACCGAGATCTTGATGTCGCGGAAGTCGTGCTCCTCGAACAGCGAGCACTCCCACAGCGCGGACTCCACCAGCGCCTCGGGCGTGGCCTTGCCGTACTTCTGCAGCAGCCTGGGGTCGAGGGAGCCGGCGTTGACGCCGATGCGGATGGGCACGCCGTGGGCCTTGGCGGCCCGCGCGATCTCGCCCACCTTGTCATCGAACTTCTTGATGTTGCCGGGGTTGACGCGGACGGCCGCGCAGCCCGCCTCGATGGCGGCGAAGACATACTTCGGCTGGAAGTGGATGTCGGCGATGACGGGGATCTGCGACTTCTTCGCGATGATCGGCAGCGCGTCGGCGTCGTCCTGGGACGGCACGGCGACGCGGACGATCTGGCAGCCCGAGGCCGTGAGCTCGGCGATCTGCTGCAGCGTCGCGTTGACGTCGGCCGTGACCGTGGTGGTCATCGACTGGACCGAGACCGGCGCGTCGCCTCCCACCGGCACGGTGCCGACCATGATCTGGCGGGAGTGGCGCCGCTCGGCCAGCGGCTTGGGACGGACCGAAGGGATGCCCAGTGCTACGGAAGTCACGCCCCCCAGTCTAGGCAGCGATAGGGACCGTCCGGTTACGTGGTTTAGAACATCCCCTTCGCGATGTTTCGCGCCCATGCGTCGGCGGCGAGGACCTCTTCGACTGATTCGGCCGGAGTCGTGACGTGCCGTTCGACGACCTTCGCCACAGTGTCGACGATTCCCAGGAAGGGAAGCCTGCCCTGCTGGAAAGCCTCGACGCACACCTCGTTGGCGGCGTTGTAGACCGCGGGGGCGGTGCCGCCTTCTGTGCCGACGTGCCTGGCGAGCGCCACCGAGGGGAAGGCCTCGTCGTCGAGCGGCTCGAAGGTCCAGGTGTGCGCCCTTGTCCAGTCGACGGCGGAGGCGGCTCCCGCGACGCGGCCCGGGTAACCGAGCGCGAGCGCGATGGGCAGCCGCATGTCGGGCGGGCTGGCCTGGGCGATCGTGGAGCCGTCGACGAACTCCACCATGGAGTGGATGATCGACTGCGGGTGGACGACGACCTCGATCCTGTCGAAGCCGATGTCGAAGAGCAGGTGCGCCTCGATCACCTCCAAGCCCTTGTTGACCAACGTGGCCGAGTTGATCGTGATGACGGGCCCCATCGACCAGGTGGGGTGCGCCATCGCCATCTCGGGCGTGACGTCGGTCAGCTCCGAGCGGCCGCACCCGCGGAACGGACCTCCGCTGGCGGTGACGACGAGCCTCCTGACCACCTCCGGGTCGTAGCCGCTCCCCGGCGGCGCCGCCGCCCACAGGCTCTGCTGCAGCGCCGAGTGCTCGGAGTCGACGGGGATGATCTGGCCGGGCTTGGCCAGCCGCTTCACCAGCGGCCCTCCGATGATCAGCGACTCCTTGTTGGCCAGGGCGAGCGTGCGCCCCGCCTCCAGGGCGGCCAGCGTGGAGGTCAGGCCGAGCGCGCCGGTGATCCCGTTGAGCACGACGTCGGAGTCCATGGCCGCCACCTCTGCGACCCCTTCGGGGCCGCCGAGCACGGTGACCCCTGGCAGCGCCTCCTTCAGAGCGGGTACGGCCGCCGCGTCGGCCACCGCGACCACCTGGGCGCCCGTCTCGACGGCCTGCCTGGCGAGCAGGTCGGCCCGCCCTCCTCCCGCGGCGAGCGCGGTGACGCCGAACCGCCCGGGGTTGCGGGCGATGACGTCGAGGGCCTGGGTGCCGATGGATCCTGTCGATCCGAGCACGGTCACGGAGCGGGAGAGGTCTGAGTCCACGGGCCCATTGTTCCGCATCCCGCGTAACTCCTGTTAACCAGGTGAATTCATGTAAATAAATGTCCGAATAACGCTATATCCGTCTACGCAAATCTTGAGAAATCTGGATATTGGTGCCGCTAACTTCCAACCTCAGTCCCGGTCAATGGAGGTACGCATGCACCGCAGACTCGCTCTGCTTTCCATCCTCACCATCGCCGCCGGCACAGCGACACTGCCAGTGGCGGCGGCACAGGCGGGAGCGGAACCGAAGCCGGTTACCGAGGAGGCCGCCGAGACCAAGACCGAGCAGAAGGCGGTCACGCAGTACTGGACTCCGGAGAAGATGGAGGACGCCCAACCGCTCAACCCGCCTGCCCCCAAGTCGGGCGCCAAGCTCGGCGCGCCGGGCGAGCCCACCACGGGCGTCCCGTGGGAGGCCCCGCCCACGAGCTCGACCCCCGTCGATCCCCAGGCGGCCAAGGCGAGCTCCGGCACCGCGTGGACCGGCGGCGGCGCGATCACCAAGACCGCGGGCCGGGTGTTCTTCACCTACCAGGGCCGCAACGCCTCCTGCTCGGGCAACGCGGTGACCAGCTCGAACAAGAGCGTGGTCATGACCGCGGGGCACTGCGTGAAGATGGGCGGCGCCTTCCACACCAACTGGGTTTTCGTGCCCGGCTACGACAAGGGCGCGCGGCCGCACGGCACGTGGGTGGCCACCAAGCTGCTCACCACGCCGCAGTGGGACGCGCGCGAGGACATCAACTACGACGTCGCCGCCGTGGTGGTGGCGCCGCTGCAGGGCAGGTCGCTGACGGACGCCGTGGGCGGGCAGGGCGTGGCCTTCAACCAGGGCAGGCGCCAGCAGATGCACTCCTTCGGCTACCCGGCGGCCGCGCCGTACGACGGATCGAAGCTGATCTACTGCAGCGGCAGGGCATTCGACGACTTCCTGATGTCGAAGGACCACGGGCTGACCTGCAACATGACCGGCGGCTCGAGCGGCGGGCCATGGTTCGTGAGCTTCGACGAGAAGACGGGGCTCGGCACGCAGAACTCGGTGAACAGTTTCAAGTACAACTTCGCGCCCAACTGGATGTTCGGCCCGTATTTCGGCACCGAGGCCCAGGCGGTCTACAACGCCGCGCAGAACACGAACGCGCTCTGAGCTGATTTACCGAAAGTAGTCACAAGAACACATCTAGTAGTGCAGACTCGGGGCTCATGACTTCGAGCCTCCCCCTGCTTGCGTCCGCGCCACTCGTCGCAGGCATGATGGGCGCGGCACTCATCGGCGCCACGCCCGTCCACCACGCACCGAGGCAGGACGTCGCCGCTTCCGCGCGGCGAGCGGACGTCGTCGAGCACGTGGCCGCACGCGGCTCTCGCGAGCAACGCCGCGTGCTCGACTACTGGACACCGCGACGGATGTCACAGGCCCTGCCCATCGACCTGCTCGACACCGTGGCCAAGGGCGGCCTGATCAAGGACGGCGGCCTGCTCAGCGGGCTCAGCAACAAGACGGGCCTGGCCGTCGCGCCCGAACTGGCGGGCGCCACGGGCAAGGTCGCCCCGCCAAAAAGGCAGGCGGCCCGCCCCTCCACCACGACCAGCGGCTCCCACTGGATGACCGAGGGCGCGGTCACCCGCACGACGGGACGGGTGTTCCTGACGATGGACGGCGTCGACTTCGTCTGCTCGGCCAGCACGGTCAAGAGCGCCAACAGGGACGTCGTGGTCACCGCCGGCCACTGCGTCAAGGACGGCAAGGGCAGCTGGGCCGGCAACTGGACGTTCGTGCCCGGGTACGAGGCCGGGGGCGGCAGGCCGTACGGCACCTACACCGCCCGCCGCATGTTCGTGGCAGGGCCGTGGTCGCGCTCCGGCGACGACAGCTACGACGTCGGCATGGTCGCGCTCAACACCTCGGGCGGCCGGCACGTCGCCGACGCGGTCGGCGCCCAGGACATCGCGTTCAACCCCGCGCGCGGCGGGCAGGCCTACGGCTTCGGCTTCCCCGCCGACCCGCCCTTCGACGGCGAGCGGCTCATCTACTGCGCGGGCAGGGTCGGCGACGACCCCCACGGCCAGACCCGCGACCAGGGCCTGCGCTGCGACATGACCGCGGGTTCGAGCGGCGGGCCTTGGCTGACCTCCTTCGACGCGGTCACCGGGCGCGGCACGGTGACCTCGGTGAGCAGCTTCAAGTACAGCGACGACCGCGGCACCATGTACGGCCCCTACTTCGGCGACTCCGCCAAGGCCCTGTTCACGACCGCCGAAAGGGCGTGACCAGGGAAGAAGCAGCCCGACGCTGCAATACGGGCGAAACACGGGCCGACTACCCTCCGCCCATGCAGGTCATCAGAGTCGCCTCAGAATCACCGCAGGTCTTCGAGTTGTGCGCGGAGCAGCAGGCCGAGCTGGCGTGGCGGCAGCGCGAGGTCGTCGACGACACTCCCAAGCACCTCGACCCACGCATCTCCTTCCTGCTGCTGCACGCCGGCGAGGAGGTCGCGGGCTGCGCAGGGCTTCAGCCGCTGGAGCCGGGCGTGGGCGAGGTGAAGCGGATGTACGTCCGCCCCGCCCACCGTGGCCGCGGCCTCTCTCGCCGGTTGCTGACGGAGGTGGAGAAGCTCGCGGCCGAGTACGGCATGCGCACGCTCCGCCTGGAGACCGGCCGCCTGTTCGACGAGGCGATCGGCCTCTACACCTCCTCCGGCTACCGCCCGATCCCCCGCTTCGGCCCCTACGCCGAGTGCGCGGAGAGCGTCTGCTTCGAGAAGCACCTCTAACAGAACGAAGATCTGCATACCCTCATCCAGCAGGCGTTTCGCCAGATATTTGGCTGAATGACCAGTCAGTGGGTATGGTTCCGGGCATGAGAATCCTGCTCGTGGGAGCCGGCGGCGTCGGCTCCGCCGTCGTGCCCATCGCCGCCCGCCGAGATTTCTTCGAACACATCGTGGTGGCCGACTCCAAACAGAACCGGGCGGCCGAGACCGTCGCCAAGGTGAACGACCCCAGGTTCAGCGCCATCCAGCTGGACGCCTCCGACCGGGCCCAGGTCGCCGCCGCCCTGCGCGAGCACCGCTGCGACGTGCTGTTCAACGCCGTCGACCCGCGCTTCACCATGCCTCTGTTCGACGCCGCGCTCGAGACGGGCGCCCACTACCTCGACATGGCCATGTCCCTGTCCAGGCCGCACCCGCACAGGCCGTACGAGCTGACGGGCGTGAAGCTCGGCGACGAGCAGTTCGCGCGCGACCGCGACTGGCGCGCGAAGGGCAGGCTCGCGCTCGTCGGGATGGGCGTGGAGCCGGGGCTGGCTGACGTGTTCGCCAGGTACGCCGCCGACCACCTGTTCGAGACCATCGACGAGGTGGGCATCAGGGACGGCTCCAACCTGGTGGTCGAGGGCTACGACTTCGCGCCGACCTTCTCCATCTGGACCACGATCGAGGAGTGCCTGAACCCGCCCGTGGTGTGGGAGGACGGCCGGTGGCGCACGACCGAGCCGTTCAGCGAGCCGGAGATGTTCGACTTCCCCGAGGGCATCGGCCCCGTGGAGTGCGTGAACGTCGAGCACGAGGAAGTGCTGCTGGTCCCGAGGTGGATCGACGCCAAGAGGGTGACGTTCAAGTACGGCCTGGGCGAGGAGTTCATCGGCGTGCTGAAGACCCTCCACAAGCTCGGCCTCGACGGCACCGACAAGGTCAGGGTGGGCCAGGAGGAGGTGGCGCCGCGTGACGTGGTCGCCGCCAGGCTGCCCGACCCCGCCACGCTCGGCGACAGGATGCGCGGCAAGACCTGCGCGGGCACGTGGGTGAAGGGCACGGGCAAGGACGGCCGCCCGCGCGAGGTGTACCTGTACCACGTCGTCGACAACGCCTGGTCGATGAAGGAGTACGGCGCGCAGGCCGTGGTGTGGCAGACCGCCATCCACCCCGTGGTCGCGCTGGAGTTGGTGGCGCGCGGTGTGTGGAAGGGCGAGGGAGTGCTCGGCCCCGAGGCGTTCGACGCGGTGCCGTTCCTCGACCTGCTCAACGAGTACGGCTCGCCGTGGGCGATGCGGGATCAGTCGGAGACACGGGCCGCCTAGAGACCTGGGAAGGCCACTACGCCGGCGGGAAAGATCGGAAACAGCGCTTCCGCGCAATCGGCGCACGCCATCACGCGAGAGTCGTCAGAGAGGCGGCCGACGTGCACCCTGGGGCGCGGCCAGCGCTTGTGGCAGACGACGCACGCGTCGCCTTCCCGCTGCGCCGCGCTCATACCGTCGGCGTCAAAGGTCACCATGCCGGGCCAGTCCATCACGCTCCTCGCGCTCGCCGCTGGGGGTTCATACCCGAACCGTTATAGCCCGGTGATCGTTTAGCGCGGTGCCAAGCGAGGGTGAAAACTCGGCGATGGCGATACGCAAAAACGGGCATCCAGCGCAAGCCGGATGCCCGATTTTCGCGTGGTTATGCGGACAGTGCCTTTTCGAGGATGCCGAGACCCTCTTCGAGCAGGTGCTCGGGCATGACGAGCGGCGGCAGGAAGCGGAGGACGTTGCCGTAGGTGCCGGCGGTCAGCACGAGCAGACCCTCGGCGTGACACCTGCGGACGATCTCGGCCAGGGCCTCGGGGTTGGGCTCCTTGGTGCCGGGCTTGACCAGCTCGATCGCGATCATCGCGCCTCGCCCGCGGACGTCGCCGATGATGTCGTAGCGCTCCTGCATGGCCTTCAGCCTGGGCAGCATGATCTCGCCGATGCGGCGGGCCTTGCCGACCAGGTCCTCCGACTCGATCGTCTCCAGGACGCCGAGCGCGGCCTCGCAGGCCAGCGGGTTGCCGCCGTAGGTGCCGCCGAGGCCGCCCGCGTGCACCTTGTCCAGCAGGTCGGCGCGGCCGGTGACCGCGGCCAGCGGCAGGCCGCCCGCGATGCCCTTGGCGGTGGTGATGATGTCGGGCACGACGCCCTCGTCCTCACAGGCGAACAGCCGGCCCGTGCGGGCGAAGCCCGTCTGCACCTCGTCGGCGATGAACACGATGCCGTTCTCGCGGCAGAACTCGGCGATGCGCGGCAGGAAGCCCTTGGCAGGCTCGATGAAGCCGCCCTCGCCGGCGATCGGCTCGATCACGACGGCGGCCACGTTGGCGGCGCCGATCTGCTTGGTGATCGCGTCGATGGCCTGCGCGGCGGCTTCCTCGGCGCAGTTCTCCGGACCGGTCGGCCAGCGGAACGGGTAGGCCAGCGGCACCCGGTAGACCTCGGGCGCGAACGGGCCGAAGCCCTGCTTGTAGGGCATGTTCTTGGCGGTGAGGGTCATCGTGAGCAGCGTGCGGCCGTGGTAGCCGTGGTCGAACACGACGACGGCCTGTCTGCCGGTGGCCAGGCGCGCGACCTTGACCGCGTTCTCGACGGCCTCGGCGCCGCTGTTCACCAGGAACGTGCGCTTCTCGTGGTCGCCGGGCGTGAGGCTGTTGAGCTTCTCGCAAACCTCGACGTACGACTCGTAGGGCGTGACCATGAAGCAGGTGTGCGTGAACTCGGCGACCTGCCTGCCGACCCGCTCGACCACGCGAGGAGCGGCGTTGCCCACGCTGGTCACGGCGATGCCCGAGCCGAAGTCGATCAGGGAGTTGCCGTCGATGTCGACGACCACGCCGCCACCGGCCCGGGTCACGAAGACCGGCAGCGTCGTGCCGATGCCCGGCGGGACGGCCGCCTGCTTGCGCGCGAGCAGCTCCCGCGACTTCGGTCCTGGGATCTCGGTGACGAGGCGGCGCTCCTGCGGAAGCGCAGGGCCTCCCTGCTGGTTGCTCATGCTGTGACGGTACGGCGGGCAGCGCCATGTCTCGATGTGTCGTGATGGCACAATGGGCCTAGCTCGCTTTGCCGGAATGGACAAACACTCGATGGCGCCTTCTCTGCAGACAGTGGTGCGCCGCATGCGGCTGCTTCCGCTGGCCGGTTCGCTCGACCACCCCGTGCGGTGGGTCGCGGTCAGCGAGCTGGAGGACCCTACGCCGTTCCTGGAGGGCGGCGAGCTGGTCCTCACCACGGGGATGCGCCTGACGGCCGACTTCGGGCGTTACGTCGGCAGGCTCGTGGAGCGCGGGGTGGCGGGGCTCGGCTTCGCCGTCGGGCTGACCCACGCGGAGGTGCCCGCGGAGCTGATCGAGGCGGCCGCCACGGCGGGGCTGCCACTGCTGGAGGTGCCGCGCGAGACGCCGTTCATCGCGATCGGAAAGGCGGTCAGCGAGCTGCTGGCGGCCGAGCAGTACGAGGAGATCAGCAGGGCGTTCGCCGCGCAGGGCAGGCTGACGAGGGCGGCGCTGCGCCCCGAGGGCGCGCACGCGGTGATCGACAGGCTGGCCAGGGAGGTCGAGGGCTGGGCGGCGCTGCTCGGCGAGTCGGGCGAGGTCGAGCACGCCACGTCCGGCGCCCGCCTCGACGCCGTCATGCCCGTCCTCGACCGGCTGCGCCGCGCGTCGAAGGACGGCCATCCCGCCGAACGGCCGTTGTCCAGCGTGGCGCTGTCGTCGCCTGGGGAGCACGTGATCGTGCAGCCGATCGGGGGCGCTTCCAGGCGCATCCATGGTTTCTTCGCGGTCGGCGCCCCGCGTCCCTTCTCCCCCATGGCGCACACCATCATCAACGCGGCCGGCTCCCTTCTCACGCTGGCGCTGGAGCAGGGCAGGACGCTGGTGGCGGCCGAGCGCGGCGTGCGCTCGGCCGTACTGGCGTTGCTGCTGGCGGGCGAGGTCGACCAGGCGCGTGCCGCGCTGGCCCCGCTGGGCGGGCGGCTGCCCGAGGAGCCCTTCACCGTTCTCGCGGCCGACGCGGAGACGCTGGAGCCGCTGGAGCCGCGCACGTTCACCAGCGGAGGGATCGCGCTGGTCGAGGAGGTGCCCGCCCTGGCCGAAGGACCCGTCGGGGTGAGCTCGCCGGTCGCGTACGGCGAGCTGGGCAGCGGCATCGAGCAGGCGGGCCGCGCGCTGGAGGCGGCGCGCAAGACGGGCGGCGGCACGGTCAGGTTCGCCGACCTGGCAGGGCAGGGCCTGCTGGCGCTGCTGGATCCGGCGGCCGCGAGCGCGTTCGCCGCCGCGCTGCTCGCGCCGCTCAACGAGTACGGCTCGCGGGCCGACCTGATCGAGTCGTTGCGCGCCTACCTGACGGCCAACGGCCACTGGGACGCGGCTGCGCAGCGGCTCGGCGTGCACAGGCACACGCTGCGCTACCGGATGAAGCGCGTGTCGGAGCTGCTCGGCCGCGACCTCGACGATCCGGGGGTGCGGGCCGAGCTGTGGATCGCGCTCAACTCTTCGGGGCCAGGTAGCCGCAGATCGTCGCGGTCGTGACGGCCTCGTAGGTGCGGCCGTCGCGCAGGTGACCCGCGCGTTCGAGGCTGATCGCGCCCTGCGCCGCCGCCCACAGCGCGTCGGCGATCTTGCGGGGCTGGGTGGGGACGAGGTAGCCGGCGGAGATGCAGTCGGAGATCACCCTGTCGAGGATGTTGAGGGCGGCGCGGGCGAGGGTCCTGGCGCGCTCGCTCGGTTCGAAACCGGGGATGGCCTTCTCGAACATCAGCGTGTAGAAGCCGGGCTCGGCCATGCACGCCTCGCGGTAGGCGGGGCCGAGAGCGCCGAGGTACTCGAAGGGGTCCTTCCGCGCCGGCACGCCTTCGAGGAAGCGGCGGAAGCGCTCGAAGCCCTCCAGGTAAAGGGCCTCGGCCAGACCCTCCCTGCTGCCGAACATCGTGTAGATGACCGTCGTCGAGCAGCCCGCCTCGGTGGCGATCCTGGGC
Source organism: Nonomuraea sp. NPDC049152 (assembly GCF_040648355.1). Lineage (NCBI taxonomy): Bacteria > Bacillati > Actinomycetota > Actinomycetes > Streptosporangiales > Streptosporangiaceae > Nonomuraea > Nonomuraea sp. NPDC049152. Next base: position 103,370 of record NZ_JBEZDO010000030.1, read on the forward strand.
ACCGACAGGCCGTCGGCGCCCTCGGCGGTCAGAAGGGTCGCGGCGACCTCGAGGAGACGACCGCGAAGCTGGTCGTGAGAGGTCCTCTCGCCCAGCAGGTAGGCACCCTGAAGCCCCAGCGGCGCAGTGGAGGTCATGGGGCTCGGCCTTTCACGCTCGGAGGAACCGCACCAAGAGGACTTAGCCAGTACGGAGATCACTCAAACCACTCGACAAGCTAAACATCCTGAAATAGCACTACTTCCGTTACACAATCGGGAAAGCTCCTTTGTTCGTAACGGCCTGCCGCCCCCGCGCGGTTGTGCAACGTGGAGAACTTACCCGCCCTGGGTTCTGGCATAGCGTCGGGGTATGGACGTGCGCACCTTCTGGCTCGCTGGACGCCCCGCCAAGGGGGACACCGAGCTCACCGTTACCAACTCCCACGATGGTCGCGTGGTCGGCACCTACTCTGTGCCGACCGAGGCGCAGGTCGAGGAGGCGATCGCCGCGGCGGCCGCCGTACAGAAGGAAGCCGCGGCGCTGCCCGTGCACGTGCGGGCGGAGGCGCTGGCCCATGTGGCCAAGCGGCTGGCCGAGCGCGCCGAGGAGATCGCCCAGCTGATCACCGGCGAGAACGGCAAGCCGATCTTCTGGGCGCGCGGCGAGGTCAACCGCGCGATCTCGACCTTCCGCTTCGCCGCCGAGGAGGCCAGGCGCTGGTCGGGCGGCGTGCAGCGGCTCGACACCGAGCCCGCGGCCACTGGCCGCCTCGGCTACGTCACCCGGCAGCCGCGCGGCCCCGTGCTGGCGATCACACCGTTCAACTTCCCGCTGAACCTCGTGGCGCACAAGGTCGCTCCCGCGATCGCGGTGGGGGCTCCCGTCATCGTCAAGCCGGCCCCCGCCACGCCGCTGTCGTCGCTGGTGCTCGGCGAGATCCTGGCCGAGACGGACCTGCCCGCGGGCATGTTCTCCGTCCTGCCCATCGAGAACGAGCGCGCCGCCGCGCTGGTGCAGGACCCGCGCCTGCCGGTGGTGTCCTTCACCGGCTCGGGCCCGGTCGGCTACGCGATCATGGACCAGGTGCCGCGCAAGCACGTGACGCTGGAGCTGGGCGGCAACGCGGCGGCCGTGGTGCTCGCCGACGCCGACCTCGACTGGGCGGCCTCGCGCGTGGCGCTGTTCTCCAACTACCAGGCGGGGCAGAGCTGCATCGCCGTCCAGCGGGTCATCGTCGAGGAGTCGGTGCGCGAGGCCTTCGAGGAGAAGCTGCTCACGGCGGTGTCCGGCCTGGTCACCGGCGACCCGCTGGACGAGAAGACGCAGGTGGGGCCGCTGGTGTCGGTGGCCGCCGCCGAGCGCGTCTCCGCGTGGGTGGACGAGGCCGTCGCCTCGGGCGCCCGCGTGCTGGCGGGCGGCACCCGCGACGGCGCCACCATCACGCCCACGGTCCTCACCGACGTCCCCGAGGACTCGAAGGTCTCCTGCGAGGAGGTCTTCGGACCCGTCATGATCATCAAGTCGGTCGCGTCGGTCGACGAGGCGTTCGACGCGGTCAACTCCTCCAAGTATGGCCTCCAGGCGGGCGTGTTCACGCGCTCGCTCGACATGGCCTTCCGCGCCAACCGCGAGCTGGAGGTGGGCGGCGTGATCATCGGTGACGTGCCTTCCTACCGCGCCGACCAGATGCCCTACGGCGGGGTCAAGGAGTCGGGCGTCGGCCGCGAGGGCGTCCACTCGGCGATGGAGGACCTCACCTACGAGAAGGTCATGGTCCTCACGGGCCTTTCGCTCTGATCGAACCGAAGTGAACGAAGGAGCCCGATGAGGCGATCGCCTCATCGGGCTCCTTCACGAGCACGCCCTGCTCCTAGCGCCGCAGCGCCGCCAGCTGCTGCTCGAACGGGACCACCTCGTCGGCGGGCGCGGTTCTGCCCCGCAGTCCTGACATCAGCCCGGCCAGCTCCTCCGCCGCCCTTTCGACGCGCTCGGGCAGGCCCTCGGCGCCCCAGTCCTCCGAGGCCGCGTAGACCGCCGTCGGCACGACGATCGCCCGCAGGTAGGCGAACATCGGGCGCAGCGCGTGCTCCAGTGCCAGCGAGTGCCTGGCCGTGCCGCCGGTGGCCGCGATCAGCACCGGCTTGCCCGCGAGGGTGTCGTTCTCGATCACGTCGAAGAACGACTTGAACAGGCCGCTGTACGACGCGGTGAAGATCGGCGTGACGGCGATCAGGCCGTCGGCCGAGGTCACCGCGTCGATGGCGCGGCGCAGCTTGGCGCCGGGGAAGCCGGTCACCAGGTTGTTGGCGATGTCGACGGCGAGGTCGCGCAGCTCGATGACCTCGATCTCCACCTCCGGCAGCCTGGCGGCGCTCGCCGACGCCAGGCGGTCGGCCAGCAGGCGGGTCGAGGACGGCTGGCTGAGACCGGCCGAGACGACGGCGAGCTTCATGGGGTCACACTCCTACGGCAGTGGCCTTGGCCAGCAGCGACTGGTGGGTGGGGGCGTCGGGCACGTTGGCCGGACGGCCGACGGCGAACTCCTTGCGGAGCACGGGCACGACCTCCTCGCCGAGGATGTCGAGCTGCTCGAGCACCGTCTTCAGCGGCAGGCCCGCGTGGTCGATCAGGAACAGCTGGCGCTGGTAGTCGCCGAAGTGCTCCCTGAACTTGAGGGTCCGCTCGATGACCTGGTCGGGGCTGCCGACCGTGAGCGGGGTCTCGGCCATGAACTCCTCCAGGGAGGGGCCGTGGCCGTACACGGGGGCGTTGTCGAAGTAGGGGCGGAACTCGCGGATGGCGTCCTGGGAGTTCTTCCGCATGAACACCTGGCCGCCGAGCCCGACGATGGCCTGCTCGGGGAGTCCGTGGCCGTAGTGCGCGTAACGCCTCCTGTACAGGTCGATCAGCCGCTGGTAGTGCTCCTTCGGCCAGAAGATGTTGTTGGCGAAGAACCCGTCGCCGTAGTAGGCGGCCTGCTCGGCGATCTCGGGGCTGCGGATCGAGCCGTGCCAGACGAACGGCGGCACGCCGTCGAGCGGCGCGGGCGTCGAGGTGTAGCCCTGCAGCGGGGTCCGGAAGCGGCCCTCCCAGTCGACGACCTGCTCGCGCCACAGCCTGTGCAGCAGCGCGTAGTTCTCGATGGCGAGCGGGATGCCGTCGCGGATGTCCTTGCCGAACCAGGGGTAGACGGGCCCGGTGTTGCCGCGGCCCATCATGAGGTCCACCCGGCCGTCGGCCAGGTGCTGCAGCATCGCGAAGTCCTCCGCGATCTTCACGGGGTCGTTCGTGGTGATCAGCGTCGTGGACGTCGACAGGATGAGCCGCTCGGTCCTGGCCGCGATGTAGCCGAGCATGGTCGTCGGCGACGAGGCGACGAACGGCGGGTTGTGGTGCTCACCGGTCGCGAAGACGTCGAGGCCGACCTCTTCGGCCTTGAGCGCGATGGCGACCATCGCCTTGATCCGCTCGGCCTCGGTCGGCGTCGTGCCGGTGGTCGGGTCGGGGGTGACGTCGCTGACCGTGAAGATACCGAACTGCATGGCGATCTCCGCTCCTTCACGTTGAAGTTTCAATCGTCATTAACAGTGACCATCCATAGGATATTCCACGCGACGGGATGCGGCAAAGGGAGGGCAAAAAGAGGAGCGCCCCGGGGTCGGGGGAAACGCCCGGGACGCCCCTGGCGGACGTCGCCCAGCGGGGGGACGGGCACGCCCGCGGCATGGTCACGTGGTGGTCGACGTGCCCCCGATCAACTCACCAGTTCACGCCACCGCTCCTCCCAGGTGGCGTAGTCAGTGCATTCCCCCTTCGGGGGTTTGCAATCCCCCGGTGGGCGAACCGCAAAGGTGACCTTTTCGAACTTCTTCTCGTCGTCGATGCCGTACGCCTCGCAGAGCTGCCTCAGCTCCTTCTTGCAGGCTTTGGGATTGGCGGGCGCGAGCCCCACCCACGCGGCCGCGTCGTGCTGGGTCGAGGAAGCGGCCGTCCAGCTCAGCCAGCGGTATGCGCAGTCGAGGCTGGGCGTGTTCGCGCCGAGCATCCAGGAGTCGACCCAGCCGGTGATGGGTGTGTCGAGCGCCTTGACGTCCCTGCCCGCCTTCTGCAGCAACAGCCTGAAGTACGGCGTGGCCTGCGCGATGTCGACCTTGCCCGTCGCGAACGCCCGTACCAGCGAGATCGGCTCCTTCCAGTAGAGCCGGTGCTTGTTCTTGCCCAGCAGCGTCATGGCCTGGTCGAGCTGCGCACGGGTCAGCTGGTACGGGTCGGCGACCTTGCCGGCGAGCGCGGCGTCGGCGACGCTCAGCGGGCTGTCGGGCAACGCCGACCGCTGACTGTCGTACAGGGCGAGCGCGTCGCGCGGCTTGACCTTGGCGGCATCGTAGATGATCTCGTTGACGCCCCACAGGTACGGCACGCCGTACACCTTGCCGCCGACCTCGGTCTGGTCGCGCAGCCGCTTGGTCAGCTCGTCGTAGCCGGTGACCTTGGCGGTGTCGATGGGCTGCACCTGGTCGGCGGCGATCAGGCTCGCGGCCACCTCGGGACCCGCCGAGATCACGTCGTAGCCCCGCTCGCCCACCTTGGCCTGCATGTCCTGCGCCGTCTGCACGGCATCGAGCCTGGCGATGCGGCAGCCGGTCGTGCTCTCGAAGTCGGAGACCCAGTTGCTGCCCGCCCCGCCCGACTCGGCGTGGCCCTGGTAGGTGAGGATCTGCAGGGTGCCGTCGCTCTGCGGCTGGCTGGCGCTCGCGGAGGGCGTGGGGGTCGGCGTGGACTTCTGCGCCGGTGTCGCCGACGCGGAAGCCGGGCTCGCGCTGGGGGTGACCCGCGCCGAGGTGGTACGGCCCGCGGCCGTACTCGCCGCGCACCCGACCAGCGCCATGCACGCTGCGCCGGCGACCGCCATGGCAGGTATGCGGTGTCTCACGAAACCCCCCTCTGTCCAGCCTGGAGCTTACCGGGGAAGGCGTCCTGGAGCGCGCCGGCCGCGTCGGTCGCCCGGGCGCGCGAACGCCCCGCGGGCGCCGGGCCCGCGGGGCGTTTCTCCGCACTACTTGTTGGTCGGGAACCCGAGGTTCACACCGCCGTGCGACGGGTCGAGCCAGCGGGAGGTGACGACCTTGCCACGGGTGTAGAAGTGGACGCCCTCGGCGCCGTGGACGTGGGTGTCGCCGAACAGCGACGCCTTCCACCCGCCGAAGCTGTAGAAGGCCATCGGCACGGGGATCGGCACGTTGATGCCGACCATGCCGACCTCCACCTCGTTCTGGAAGCGCCTGGCGGCGCCGCCGTCGTTGGTGAAGATCGCGGTGCCGTTGCCGTACTCGCCGCCGTTGATCAGCTCCAGGCCCTCCTCGTAGGAGGAGACCCGCACCACCGAGAGGACGGGGCCGAAGATCTCCTCGGTGTGCACGCGCGAGCCCGCGGGCACGTGGTCGAGGACGGTGGGGCCGAGCCAGAAGCCCGGGGTGTCCGCGGCCTTGCCGCCGCCGAGCACCTGGGTCTCGCGGCCGTCCACCACGAGCTTGGCGCCTTCGGACAGGCCCAGGTCCAGGTAGGAGGCCACCTTGTCGCGGTGCACCTCGGTGACCAGCGGGCCCATCTCGGAGCGCTCGTCGTCCCCGGGGCCGATGGTCAGCCTGGAGACCCTCTCGACGATCTTGTCCACGAGCTCGTCACCGACCGGGTCCACCGCCAGGACGACCGAGATCGCCATGCACCGCTCGCCCGCCGAGCCGAAGCCCGCCGAGACGGCCGAGTCGGCGACCAGGTCGAGGTCGGCGTCGGGCAGGACCAGCATGTGGTTCTTGGCGCCGCCGAGCGCCTGCACGCGCTTGCCGTGCGAGGTGCCGGTCTCGTAGACGTAGCGGGCGATCGGGGTGGAGCCGACGAAGGAGACCGCCTTGACGTCCTGGTGCTCCAGGAGGCGGTCGACCGCCACCTTGTCGCCCTGGACGACGTTGAAGATGCCGTCGGGCAGCCCCGCCTCCTGCCACAGCCGCGCCATGAGCAGCGAAGCCGACGGGTCCTTCTCCGAAGGCTTGAGGATGAAGGCGTTGCCGCAGGCGATGGCGATGGGGTACATCCACATCGGCACCATCGCGGGGAAGTTGAACGGCGTGATGCCCGCCACCACGCCGATCGGCTGGCGCATGGAGTAGGAGTCGACCCTGGTCGAGACGCCCTCCGAGAAGCCGCCCTTGAGCAGGTGCGGGATCCCGCAAGCGAACTCCACGACCTCCAGGCCCCTGGCGACCTCGCCGAGGGCGTCGGAGTGCACCTTGCCGTGCTCGGCGGAGATCAGCGCGGCGAGCTCGTCGCGGTGGGCGTACATCAGCTCGCGGAAGCGGAACAGCACCTGCGCCCGCTTGACCAGCGAGGCGTCGCGCCAGGCCGGGAAGGCCGCGACGGCGGCGGCGACGGCGGCGTCCACGTCGGCGACCGACGCCATCGCAACCTTGCCGCTGACCTCGCCCGTGGCGGGGTTGAAGATCTCGGCGGTCCGGCTGTCGCCGTCGACGCGAGAGCCGTTGATCCAGTGGTTAACGCACTTCATCGTTGATGGTCTCCAAAGCGTTGACGATGATGCCGAGGCCCTCTGCCGCCTCGTCCATCGTCAGGGTGAGCGGGGGCGCCATGCGGATCGCCGTGCCGTACAGGCCGCCCTTGCCCGCGAGCAGGCCGAGCTTCTTGGACTCCTCCATGAACCTGGCGGCCAGCTCGGAGCTGGCCAGCTCGACGGCGAACATCAGGCCCTTGCCGCGGACGGAGGTGACGATCGGCAGCCGCTTCGCGGCCTCGCGCAGCCCGTCGATGATGAGCGCGCCCGTCCTGGCCGCGTTGGCCTGCAGGTCGTGGTCGAGCACGTAGTCGAGCGTGGCGTTGGCCGCGGCCATCGAGATCGGGTTGCCGCCGAAGGTGGCCAGGCCGACCGCGTGCAGGTTGTCGAGCAGGTCGCCGCGGGCCACGATGCCGCCGACGGCGAACCCGTTGCCCAGGCCCTTGGCGAACGTCATCATGTCGGGGGTCACGCCGTGGTTCTGGATCCCGAAGAACGCCGACCCCGTGCGACCCCAGCCGGTCTGCACCTCGTCGGAGATGAACAGGATCCCCTCCTCGTCGAGGACCTCCTTGTAGGCGGCGAACAGCCCGTCGGGGGCCATCGTGAAGCCGCCCACGCCCTGGATCGGCTCGGCGATGAGAGCGGCCACGTCGTTGGAGACGCCGGTCGCCAGCACGTGCCGCAGATCCTCGACGCAGACCTTGATGTAGTCGGCGTCCGACAGGCCCGCGAACTGGGGCAGGTGCCGGTCGGCGCCGTGCAGGAACGTCGCGTTGACCGGCGAGTAGGAGTTGTTCTTCCACGCGCGGTTGGAGGTGACGCCGACCGCGCCGAAGGAGCGGCCGTGGTAGCTCTGCCGCATGGCGAGCACCTGGTCGGACTTGCGCGCGTAGGTGGCGAGCAGCAGGGCCGTCTCGTTGGCCTCGGTGCCCGAGTTGGTGAAGAAGACCTTCGCGTCGGGGATCCCGGAGAGCCTGGCGATCTTCTCGGCCAGCTCGATCTGGCCGCGCAGCAGGTAGACGGTGCTGGTGTGCACGACGCCGGTGGCCAGCTGGCGCTCGACGGCCTCACGGACCTCGGGCACGTCGTACCCGATCATGTTGGTGAGGATCCCGGCGAAGAAGTCGAGGTAGCTCTTGCCCGAGGCGTCGACGACACGGTTGCCCTTGCCGCTGACGATCTCGATGGGCTCGTTGTAGTAGAGGGCCACCCAGTTGGGGATTACCGCCTTGTGGCGCGCGAGAAGGTCCGACATGCTCCGAGTATCCCGGTTATTCACCGTGCATCCCACCTCCAACCTGTCGGCATGACGCGACATCCGCTTACACTCTGCCCTGGCAGAATATGTCAGGACATAAGGACGTTCAACGGGGAAGGGCGCGGGTGCGGCCGAAACCCCCTGCGCCACCGGGGACGCCGAAGATCGCCGAGGTCGGGCGGGGCCCGTGTGCCCCCTAGGGGATGTCCCGTGCGCCTGGCGGTGTACGCCCTTTTCACCCGCTACATCGCGAGAGGCATGACGAATGCCCTCCTGCGGCGGACGCCCCGGCATGGGCGGGTCGAGCACCATCGGGTCATCGACGAAAGAGGAGACCCGAGATGACCATCACGATCGACCGCCCCGAGGCCCCCGCAGGACCCCCCAAGCTCGACCGCGAGGCACTCCGCCAAGCGCAGCGGGAGACCATGGCCACCCCGCGCATGGACTACAGCCTGCTGGCCAAGATGATGTTCAAGCCCGTCGACCTCATGTACGGCAAGCAGGGGTCGTTCACCAAGTTCGCGATGCTGGAGATCATCGCCCGCGTGCCGTACCAGGCGTGGGAGCGGGTGGGCTACTGGGCCGTGCACCGCTACGCAGGGAAGTCGGTCCTCGCCAAGCGGGTCTTCGAGCGGATCGTGGAGGCCCGCTCCGACCAGGACAACGAGCAGTGGCACCTGCTGATCATGCAGGACCTGATCGAGCGCAACGGGATGAGGCAGAACTGGCTCCTGCACAAGGTGGCGCCATGGTTCATCTCGTTCTTCTACTACCACGTCTCGTGGGTGCTGTTCCTGGTCAGGCCCGAGGCCAGCTACCGGCTCAACGCGGAGTTCGAGGACCACGCGGAGCACGAGTACATGACGTTCGTGGCGGAGAACCCCGAGCTGGAGTTCATGCCTGACCCGGGGACGTACGCGGACGAGTACGGCCGGTACCGGTCGGTGGCCGACCTGCTGCGGCAGATCGGGCACGACGAGCGGGTGCACAAGCTGGACAGCCTGGAGAACGTCAAGGACCCGCACTACGCCCCCGCCCGATGACGTCGCGCACCGTTCCGGGTTTCCCGGAGGAACGACCTCGCGCTCACGGAGGCTTTCGGGCGGGTCCATCGGCCCTTCCCACGAGCGCGAAGCCGCGGCTCTTCGGGGATCCGATGGCGCTTGACCCGGCGCCCTCCGTGAGTGCGGTATCGGTTCGTCAGACCTCTGCGGGGACAGGTGAGACGGGGGCGGAGGGGCGCAGGACCAGGAGGGCGAGGCAGGCCGCCGCGAGGCACGACGCCGCTCCGATCCACGCCCCCGTGGCCATCGCCGTGCTGAACGCCTCCCTTCCCGCGGCCGCCACGCCGGGGGCGAGCCGTACCGCCTGGGCGATCGACTCCCTGGCCGCCTCGGGTGCCGACTCGGGCATGGACGAGGTGTACACCCCCGCCAGCACACTCCCGAGGGCGGCGATGCTGAGGGCCATGCCGACCTGCTGGATGGTGTCGTTCAGCGCCGAACCGACACCGGCGTGCTCCACCGGCACCGCCCCCATGAGCGTCGCGTACGCCGCGGGCCCCGCGATCCCGCCGCCCGCGCCCATGATCACGAAGGCCGCGAACAACGACCAGTAGCCGCCGCTCATGGCCATCACCACGAACGACAGCCCCATCACCAGGATGCCCGTGACGACCAGGGTCCTGTTGCTGACCTTCTGCCCGAGCCCCGCGCCGACGCCGTTGAAGACCGCCGCCGAGATCGCGTACGGCAGCAGCGCCACCCCGAGCTGGGCCGCGCCGTACTCGAGCACGAACTGCAGGTACTGGGTGAGCATCAGCATCACCGCGCCGGACCCGAACGACATGAGCAGGATCGAGAACGACGACCCGCTGAAGTTGCGGTTCCCGAACAGGCTGAGCGGCAGCATCGGGTCGGCCGTCCTGCGCTCCCACAGCACGAAGCCGCCGATGCACACCACGGCCAGGGCGATCAGCACAGGGTTCCACGTCCGCTCGATGACCACGTAGACGAGCGAGAACAGCCCGACGACCGACAGCACCACGCCGAGCGGGTCGAGCCTGCGCGCGGGCCCGCGTGTCTCGGGCATCAGGACGACGGCGGCGATGATGCCGATCAGCGCGATGGGCGCGTTGAGCAGGAAGACCGAGCCCCACCAGTAGTTCTCGATGATGAGGCCGCCCACGATGGGCCCGGCGATCACGCCGAGCATGGCGACGGCGCTCCAGGCGGCCATGGCCTTGCGCCGTTCGTCGTCGTCGAAGGTCGTGATGAGGATGGACAGGGTCGAGGGCATGAGGATCGCGCCGCCCACGCCCATGAGCCCTCTGGCCGCGATGAGCTGCCATGGTTCGGCGGCGAGGACGGCGATCAGCGAGGCGCCGCCGAAGATCGCCAGGCCGATGATGAGGAAGCGGCGTCTGCCGTACCGGTCGGAGAGGCTTCCCGCGGTGAGCAGCAGGCCCGCGAAGACGAGCACGTAGGAGTCGAGGATCCACTGGATCTCCGAGGGGCTGGCCCCGAGCTCCTGCATCAGGGTGGGGATCGCCACGTTGAGGACGGTGCTGTCCACGACCAGCGGCAGCAGCGCCAGGCACAGGACGACGAGAGACCACCAGCGTCGCGGGTCTCGTACAGCGTTCGAGTTCACTCGCACACCGTACGACAGACTCGTACACTGTGCGAGTGGATTTATGCTGAAGGCGTGACCAGCAAGCAGTTCTCCTCGGTGTGGGTCCGCGAGCCCAGGCAGAGCAAGGCGCAGGGGCACGGGCTCAGCCGCGACCAGATCGTCCGCGCCGCGCTCGAACTGCTCGACGCGGAGGGCCTGGAAGCGCTGAGCATGCGCAAGCTCGGCGCCAAACTCGGCGCGGGCGCCACCAGCCTCTACTGGCATGTCGCCAACAAGGACGAGCTGCTCGAACTGGCCTACGACGAGATCTGGGGCGATATGCCGGTGCCCGATCCCGACACGGTGGGCTGGAAGGACACCGCCTCCGCCTTCGCGCACGGCATGCGGCAGGCGATCCTGCGCCATCCGTGGGCCGCGAGCCTGATCGGCAGGATGCCCGCCATCGGCCCCAACTCGCTGCGCGCGGGTGATCGGCTGTGCAGGGCACTCGTACTGGCCGGGTTCAGGGGGATGGACCAGGACTACGCCGGATCGGCGATCACCGCGTACGTCATCGGCACGACCATCCCGGAGGTGGCGTGGCGGAGCATGTCGCAGGCGGCCGGCTACGACACCGAGAGCATGCGGGAGATCGTGAAGATGGCCGCGGCCGACTACCCCGACCTCGTGGCCCGTACCGAACACCTCGCGGGACTGGACGAGCGGGCCGTACGCGCGGTGAACTTCGACTTCGGCCTGCTGTGCGTGCTCGACGGCCTGGAGAGAAGGCTCGGCTCCTGACCGTGCAACCCGCTAGGGGGTCGGGCGCATCTTCCCGGGTGTGAAAGCAGATTCCCTGGGAGACCGATGAGCCTCGATGAGGAGTACACCGCCTACGTGACCGGGCGGTTGTCCTGGTTACGGCGGATCGCCTACTTGCTGTGCCAGGACTGGCACCGGGCCGACGACCTGGTCCAGACGGCGATCACCCGGCTGTACGTCAAGTGGCGCAAGGCCCGCGTCGCCGACGACCTCGATGCCTATGTCCGGGTGGTCCTGATCCGGGTCTTCCTCGCCGAGCAGCGGACAGCCTGGTTCTCGCGAGTACGGCTGATGTCCGCGCCGCCCGATCCGCCGCCCCACGGCGGTGATCGCGACACGGCCGTGGACCTGAGCAGGGCGCTCTCCGCGGTGCCGCCACGCCAGCGCGCCACCCTGGTGCTGCGCTTCCACTGCGACCTGAGCGTCGAGCAGACCGCGGCCGCGCTCGGCTGCTCCACCGGGACCGTCAAGAGCCAGACCGCCCGCGGCCTGGCCACCCTGCGCTCGACGCTCGACGCGCCGTACTCCCACCTCTCGCACACGGAGGAGTGCTGATGGACACCAGACACCTGTTCGACACGCTGGCCGGCCAGGAACCGCCGCTCACGACGGTGGACGTGGGGCGGGCCGTCGCCGATGGACGCGCCACCCGCAGGCGCCGCAGGACCGCCCTCACGGCGGGCGCGTTGTCGGTGCTGCTGATCGCCTGGCTCGGCGTCGCCCAAGCGAGAGGCGGTGGCGACGTGGCCGTCTCCGTGCGCGGTGACGCGCTACCCGCCTCAGGGGTGGGGCCGCTGCGCCACGCCTACTACGACTGGTGCGGCAAGAAGTGGACTCCGGGCAAGGGCGGACCCTTCGCCGACAAGGAATGCGTGCAGTGGCGAGTGGTGACGCGGACCGGCCAGACCTTCAGGATGCCGGAGGCGCTGAGTGTCTACACCGACCAGACCGAAGCCAACTACATGAACACCGCGGCCCCGCTGGTGATCACCCCCGACGGGCGCAGGGTCGCCTACTACAGCGAGAAGGACCAGCGGTTCGCGGTCCGGGACCTGGCCGGCGGCCAGATCTGGCTGACCCCGCAGAAGGTGGACAGGAAGACGATGGTGAAGGGGGGCGTGATGCTGAAACTGTCCCCCGACGGCCGCCATCTCGGACTGAACGGCGTGGGCTTGCCGAACGCGGTCGTGGATGTTGAGACGGGGCGCGTCACCGAGATGCCCGAAGGCTGGCAGGTACTGGAAGTCGGCGACGGTGGCGGCGGTGTGGTCGTGGGGGACCAGCGTCTCCGGCTCGGCCTGCTGTCCGGAGGCGAGGTCCACCCCTTCAGCGCCGTAAACACCCGCTTCGACGTCGGCGGCCTCGCCCCGGACGGGCGGACCGTGGCATACCTGACCGGCGGCGAAGACGGCGATCCGGGCAAACTAGGCAAGTCACGCCCCGACGACACGATCGTCACGATCGACGGCATGACCGGCAAGATCATGACCAAGGTCACGTTCCGCGGCGCTCCGAAGGATTTCCGGCCCTGGAGCATGGGGAGCTGGGTCAGCCCCACCGAGGTGGCCGTCTCGGACGTGCTGCACGACCGCGCGTGGATGAAGGACAGGTCCATCACACCCACGATGGGCGAGGTCACGTACGCGATCGACGTCAACACGGGCCGGGTGCGCAAGCTGGCCGTCTACTCCTTCCGAGGCTGGTCAGGTGACGTGGTGATGCCGGGATTCTGACCGGTCCGCACGAGTTCCCGCTCGCCGTCCCGCACCCTGCGGGTGGTCCCCTTCGCGTCGAGGCTCTCCAACAACGGGATCGCGACGCGACGGGAGGTGCCGAGCGCCTGCCGGGCCTGCGCCGTCGTGAACGTGCGGGGCAGCGTGGCGAGCACGGCGACCGCCCGCCGCGCGGCGTCAGGCGGCAGGACGACGCCGGGGGCCAGGCGCGTGAGCCGTCCCGCCGCCTCGGCCGCGGCCAGGGCGCGGGCGTCCAGCCCGAGCTCGGTCAGCCGGACGCTGTCGGGAGCGGCGAAGGGCTCGGCCGCCCATGCGGCCTCCAGCGTGCGGATCGCCCGCTCGGTGGCCGGAGGCAGCGCCGACCCGGCGGGCAGCAGCCGCCCGCGTGCCCTTCGCAACCCCTGCGGAGGGGCGGCGCTGTCGGCGAGCGCGTCCACCAGCGCCCTGTCCGGCAGCCCGAGCGCCTGCCGCGCCGCCTCCAGCGGAAGCCCGGGGTCCAGCGGATCCTGTACGGCCCGCGCCGCGACGAGGCCGATCAGCCGCTCCCGCCAGGCCGCCCACGCGACGGGATCCACCAGCCACTCCCCCACGACCACCACCCCCTCGGGCGGGTCCGTGGCGGGGACGCCCATGGCGTTCAGGTCGGCCCGTCTGGCCAGACCGCGGCGGCGCAACTCGGCGGTGAGGTCGGCGCCGCCGTCCATGTCCGCCAGCACGGCCGCCCGCCGCGTGGCCGCCCCTCTGCGTCGCAGCCCCGGCGGCCGGACGTCGACGACGGTCGCGCCCCACAGGTGGCGGTTTCCCGGGTCGCGCACCAGGGCCCGGTCGCCGATCCGCAGCGGGAGGGCGTGCGCCAGGACGATCCTGGCGGTGTCGTCGCCCAGTTGCCTGACATTGGCGGGCACGGCGGCCGAGCCGATGTGCCACAGCGCCTGGCGGGGCAGCCGCCGCGCCTCCTCACGGGGCGGAGGGAGCCGTACGTCGAGGGTGGTCGTGGGCAGCCAGCGGCCGGGGGTCAGCAGCACGTCGCCGCGCCGCAGGCCGTCCGCGGCGGCGCCGCGCACATTGACCGCCACCCGCGCGGGCCCCGCGATCCGGTCGTGGGCCCTTCCGAGGCTGTGCAGGCCGCGCACCCTCAGGGGCCGGCCGCCGGCCTCCAGCGTGTCGCCGGTGGCGAGCGAGCCCGCTCCCAGCGTGCCGGTCACGACGGTGCCCCGTCCCGCGACCGTGAACACCCTGTCGATCCACAGCCGCACGTCGGCCTCGGGATCGGGATCCGGCAGCTCTGCCGCCAGCGCGGCGAGGGCGGCGCGCAGCTCGGGCAGGCCGTCGCCGGTGCGCGCGCTGACGGCCACCGCGGGCAGGCCCTCCAGCGCGGTGCCCTCGGTCCTGGCCCGCGCCTCGGCCAGCGCCGCGCCGGGGTCGGCCAGGTCGGACCTGGTGATCGCGAGCACCCCGTGGCTGATGCCGAGCGCGGTGACGACGTCGAGGTGCTCCTGCGACTGCACCCGCCAGCCCTCGTCGGCGGCCACGACGAACAGCACCGCGGGAACGGGGCCCACGCCCGCCAGCATGTTGGTCAGGAAGCGCTCGTGGCCCGGCACGTCGACGAACGCCAGGTCGCCGGTCCAGACGAAGCCGAGATCGATGGTCAGCCCCCGGCGGCGCTCCTCCTCCCAGCGGTCGGGCTCCATCCCCGTCAGGGCGCGCAGCAGCGTCGACTTGCCATGGTCGACGTGCCCCGCGGTGGCGATCACCCGCATACGGCCACCACCGCGTCGAACAGGACCTGGTCATCGACGGGGGGCACCGCCCGCAGGTCGAGCAGGAAGCGGCCACGCTCGACGCGGCCGAGGACCGGCGGGTCGCCCAGCCGCAGCGGCTCGGCAAGCGACTCCTCCAGCGCGACGGCGGCGCTGGCCAGTTCGACTCCGGGCGCGCCCCCGCCGCCGACGCGCGCGACGCTGGCCACGGCCTCGACCTCCAGCCCCTTGTCGGCCAGCCGTACGGCGAGCGTCCTGGCTCTGCGCAGGAGTTCGGCCGGGTCGGCGTGCAGGGCGAGCGCCGTGGGCGGGGGCGGTCCCTCGATGGTGGCCTCCAGGGCGGCGAGCGTGAGCTTGTCCACCCGCAGGGCGCGGGCGAGCGGGTGCCTGCGCAGCCGCTCGACCAGATCGGCCCTGCCCAGCAGCAGCCCGCACTGCGGGCCGCCGAGCAGCTTGTCACCGCTGGCGGTGACCAGGTCGGCGCCGTGGGCGAGCCAGGTGGCGGCGTCGGGCTCGTCGGGCAGCGCGGGGTCGGGGCTGAGCAGTCCCGACCCCGCGTCGGCGACCAGCGGCACGCCGAGCCCGGCCAGCTCGGCGACTTCGGGGGTCCCCGCGAAGCCCTCGATGCGGTAGTTGGACGGGTGCACCTTCAACACGAACCCGGTGTCGGGACCGATCGCGTCGGCGTAGTCGGCGACGCTCGTCCTGTTGGTCGTGCCGACCTCGCGCAGCCGCGCGCCGGTCGAGGCCATCAGGTCGGGCAGCCGGAACCCGTCGCCGATCTCGACGAGCTCGCCCCTGCTGACGACGATCTCGCGGCCCTGCGCCAGCGCCGTGGCCGCCAGCACGAGCGCGGCGGCGTTGTTGTTGACCACGTGCACGTCGCCCGCTCCTGGCACCGCGCGGGCGAGCGCCGCCATGGCCGCCGTGCCCCGCCGCCCTCTGCGCCCGGTGACCAGGTCCAGCTCCACGTCGGTGGTGCCGGCGGCGGCGCGCACCGCCTCGATCGCCGCCGGCGACAGCGGCGCCCTGCCGAGGTTGGTGTGCAGGAGCACGCCGGTGGCGTTGACGACCCTGCGAGAGCCCGACGCGGTCAGCTCGTCGAGCGCCGACTCCACCACCTGGGCGGGCGTGATGGCGCCCTGTCTGGCGCGGCGCTGCGCGTCACCGACGGCGGCCTTCACCCGGGCACGGCCCAGCCGCGCCAGCGCCTCGGCGAGCCGAGGGTCGGCGAGCACGGCATCCGTTCGGGGAATGAATCGGCGCGGATCCGTCATGACGATCAAGATAGATGCCTCTAGAGTCTGATCATGGTGAGATTGACGCAATTCGCCCAGGGCGGTGGCTGTGCGTGCAAGATCCCAGCCGGCGAGCTGGAGGAGGTGCTGACCGGATTCGGGGTGACGCCCACCGATCCGCTCGGCGAGCTGGTGGTGGGCCTGGAGACCGGCGACGACGCCGCCGTCGTCAGGATCGAGGGCGGCACGGCGATCGTGACCACCGCCGACTTCTTCACGCCCGTGGTCGACGACCCCTACGACTGGGGGCGGATCGCGGCGGCCAACGCGCTCTCGGACGTGTACGCGATGGGCGGGCGGCCCGTGGTGGCGCTCAACCTGCTGTGCTGGCCCCGGGAGGTCCTGCCGTACGAGCTGGCGCGGGAGGTGCTGCGCGGCGGTGCGGAGGTCGCCGCGCTGGCCGGCTGCCACCTGGCGGGCGGGCACAGCGTGACCGACGTCGAGCCCAAGTACGGCATGGCCGTCACCGGGCTGGCCGACCCCGACCGGCTGATGCGCAACGACGCGGGCAGGGCAGGCTCGCCGCTGTCGCTGACCAAGCCGCTGGGGCTCGGCGTGCTCAACAACAGGCACAAGGCCACGGGCGAGGTGTTCGCCGAGGCGGTCGAGATCATGACGAGGCTCAACGCCGAGGCCTCCATGGCCGCGCTCGACGCGGGCGTGCGCTGCGCCACCGACGTGACCGGGTTCGGGCTGCTGGGGCACCTGTTCAAGCTGGCCAGGGCGTCGAGGGTGAGCGCGGTCGTCGACGCGGCCGCCGTGCCGCTGCTGGCGGGCGCGCGGGAGGCGATCCGCGACGGGTACGTGCCCGGCGGGTCGCGGCGCAACCTGGAGTGGGTGGCCCCGCACCTCGACCGGGGTTCGGCGGACGAGGAGACGCTGCTGCTGCTGGCCGACGCGCAGACCTCCGGCGGGCTGCTGGTCGCGGGCGAGGTCCCCGGGGCGCCGGTGATCGGCGAATTGGTGAAGGCGGGCGACGCCACGATCATGATCCGCTAGGGTGCCGGGTGGAGGCGACCAGGTGCCTGGTGGCCCTCCCGGTCTTCAAAACCGGTGGCGCCGAGTATCTCGGCGCGGCGGGTTCGATTCCCGTCCGCCTCCGCCAAGCCCCCTCTCTCCCGTGGAGCGTCGTGAGCATCGACGATCTGCTGCTGCGTACCCGCACCGGGTTCGCGCGGCTGAGCCCCGCGCAGGCCTGGGCGCTGACGCGCTCAGGCGACGGCCTCATCGCCGACACCCGTCCCGAGTGGCAGCGGCGCAGGGACGGCGAGGCCCCGGGCGCCATCGTGATCGAGCGCAACCACCTGGAGTGGCGGCTCGACCCGCGCAGCGCGGCCCGCATCCCCGAAGCCGCCTCCACCAGCGTGACCTGGATCGTGCTGTGCGACGAGGGCTACTCCTCCAGCCTCGCCGCCGCGAGCCTGCGCCAGATCGGCCTCCCCCTGGCCACCGACGTGATCGGCGGGTTCCAGGCGTGGATCTCGGCCGGCCTGCCGGTCAGCCGTCCCACCGTGCCGGTCAGGCCGAGAGGGCCCGGCGAGGGCCCGGTGCCGACCGGATGAGCCCGCCCCGCAGGCCACCGTTCGCCGCGTGGCGAAAGGCCGAGGAAAGGTCGAGGAAAGGTCGCTGTCCCACGATCGGCGACATGATTGCTGATCAGGTCCGCGAAGACGGACCGGAATGAACCACGTATCGGTCGGCGTGCTGGGGGCCGTCGGACTGATTCGCGAAGGCGTGGTGCTCACGCCTTCCGCGCCGCTGCTGCGGGCGCTGCTCGGCCTGCTGGCCGTCTCGGCGGGAACGCCGGTGCCGTCGGCCGAACTCATCAGAGTCGTGTGGCAGGACCGGCCCCCACGCGATCCCAAGGGCGCCCTGCATCTGGCCGCCTGCAGGCTGCGCATCTGGCTGCGCGGGACGGGTGAGACGCGTGTACGCGTGGTCACCGGCTCCGACGGCTACCACCTCGATCTCGGCGGAGGGCGCACCGACCTGGAGCTGTTCCGCCGCGAGGCGAGCAGGGCCGACGCGAGCTGCGAGACGCTCACGGCGGCGCTCGGGCTGTGGCGGGGCCGCCCCTTCGACAACGTGCCCGAGCGGCGCGCCGACAGCCGCGTGATCGAGGCGTTGCTGGCCGAGCAGGAGTCGGTGACCAGGCGCTCGGCCAGGGCCGCGCTCGACGAGGGGCAGCCGCACCTGGCGATCAGGCTGGTGGAGCGGCTGTGCAGGACCGACTCGCTGGACGAGGAGGCGCACGCCGTCCTCATCGAGGGACTGGTCGCCACGGGGCAGCAGGGGGCCGCGGCGGTGACGTTCGACAGGATCAGACGGCGGCTGGCGGTGGAGCTGGGCATCGAGCCCGGCACGCTGTTACGCCAGGCCCACCTGCGCTGCCTCACGGGGTCCGACCCCCCGGACGGGGTCCAGGGCAGAGGCGGCGGCGCGGGTGAGTCCAGCCGCCCGACGGAGGACGGTGATCACGGGGACAGCGATCACGGGGACGGGGATGACGGGGACCGCGGGCCGGGGGCACGGGCGCGGCTCGTGGGCAGGGAGCAGGACTACGCGGGGCTGGCGGCCCTGGTGCGCGGGCGGCGGCTGGTCACCGTGATCGGCCCGCCCGGAATCGGCAAGTCCCGGCTGTGCGCGGAGCTCGCCGTACGGGAGGCCGGGCACTTCCCCTGCGGGGTACGCGTCGTAGGGCCGCGCGAGTCGCTGAGCGTCCCCGAGGGTACGGGGGCCGCGCTGCTGGTCGCCGACGACTGCGACGGGCGGATGGGCGAGGTACGGGCGGCGGCCGAGCGGCTGACGGCGGCCAGGCCCGACCTCACGATCCTGGTCACGGCCAGGCGGCCTCTCGGACTGTCGGGCGAGGTCATCTGGAGCCTGGGCCCGCTCGACCCCGACGCGGGCGAGCGGTTGCTACGGGACAGGGCCGCCGAGGCCGTGCCGGGACTGACCTTCGGTGCCGACGACCAGCCGTGGCTGCGGCGGCTGTGCGCGCTGGCCGACGGGATGCCGGCCGTGATCGAGAGCTTGGCCTCGCTGATGCGTACCTTTCCGCTGGAGGTGCTGGCCGAGCAGGCCGAGCGTGAGCTGGGCGCGCTCATCGACGACGTCAACCCCGCGGCCGCCCGGCTCACCGCGGGACTCGACCAGGTGTGGCAGGGGCTGTCGAGCTCGCAGCGGATCATGCTGCTCAGGGCCGCGGCCTTTCCCGGCGACTTCGGGCTCACGTGCGCCGTGGCCGAGTGCGCCGAGCCGCCACTGGACGCCGCGAGCGTGCCCGGAGTGCTCGCGGCGCTCGTCGACCGCTGCTGCGTGCTGCCGTTCGAGAGCGCCGCGGGCCGCCGCTACAGGCTGCTCGTCCCCGTGCGGGCGATGGTGCTGCGCCGCTACCGCCTGCCGAACATGGGCAGGCTGCCGGTCGCCCGCCTGCCCGCCCGCACCCACTGAGTCCCATCGAAGCGACGGACGAGGAGGTCACGGCCCGTCTTCTTCCTTGCCTTCTCGTCGGCTCTGCCGCGGTCAGCCGCAGTGCCCCCACGGGCTCAGCGCCTGGAAGCGCTGGCCACCGGGCGCGTCGGAGGCGATACCGCCGAACTGGACGCATTTGCCGCCGGCCTGGACCCGCACCGGGCCGGCGTACGTGGTGAAGTTGCCGCCGTTGCGGTGAATGGTGCTGGAGCCCTGCACCTGGATCCGCGCCTCGGTGTAGGTGCGCACGCCCAGGTTGGTGTTCTTCCAGGTGACCACGCAGTTGTAGCCGTTGTTGTTGTAGAGCAGGTAGGAGGTGGCCCAGAGCCTGGGGGTCTTGATCGGGACCGAGTCGATGATCCGGTAGCCCGAGCCGCACACGCTCTCCGGCGTGGCGGCGGCCGCCACGACGGAGTCGGGGTCGGCAGGGCCGGGGTCGGCTCCGGCGGGAGCGGCCTGCAGGAGCATTACGGCCGCGGCGGCGGGCACCAGGGCACGCGAGAGGCTACGCATGGGGTTCACGTACTTTCCGAAACGGTGGCCGCATCTCGGCCGTCGCCGTTGACGATCTTCTGGGGCGCATGGACGGGTCAAGATCCACGAATCGGACTATCGTCGCATTCGCCGACATGGACAGGCGCCGGAAACCGTACCGAAAGGATTGGGAGCGCTCCCTTCTCCTCGACAACCGCGCGCCGTCCCGGGGCGACGGGCGCCGACGAGCGAAGAGGAGGCGCGCCCAACCCCCCGATATTCGTGGACAAATCATCGACAGCCTGTAAGCGGGTGAATGCCCAGAATTACATCCTGATCGGATAAGCTCCACGCGTGCTGCCCACTATTGCCGACGTTCTGGCCCTGGAGACCGTTCGCAGGGGCAATCCCCGCGTCGTCGCCGGCGCGGACAGGCTCGACAGCAGGGTGCGGTGGGTGCACGTCGGCGAGATCGCCGACATCGCACACCTGTTGCGCGGCGGCGAGCTGGTGCTCACCACCGGCGTCGCGCTCCCCGAGGACCCCGAGAAGCTGGCCGCCTACATCGGCGAGCTGTCGGCCGTCGGCGCGGCGGGCCTGGTCGTCGAACTGGGCCGCAGGTTCGTTCGCGAACTGCCGCGCGCGGTGGTCAAGGCGGCCGAGGACCACGGGTTCCCGTTGATCGTGCTGGCCCGCGAGACCCCGTTCGTGCAGATCACCGAGTCCGTGCACGCCAGGATCATCGACATCCAGCTGGAGGAGCTGCGCGCCTCCGAGCAACTGCACGAGGTCTTCACCGAGCTGTCGGTCGAGGGCGCCTCGCCCGCCGAGGTCCTGGCCCAGGTGGCCAGGCTGTCGGGCAGGCCGGTGCTGCTGGAGAACCTCGCCCACCAGGTGCTGGCCTGCGAGTCGGCCGGCCGCGACACCGGCGCGCTGCTGGCCGGATGGGAGACCAGGTCGCGCGCCGTCGCGCCGCAGGAGCGCACCGCCTACGACCCCGCCGCGGGCTGGCTGGTCACCGTCGTCGGCGCCCGCGGCCAGGACTGGGGGCGGCTGATCCTGCTCTGCGACGCCGCGCCGGGACCCCGCGAGATGGTGCTGGCCGAGCGCGCCGCCACCACGCTGGCGCTGGGCCGGTTACTGGAGCGCCATCAGGAGTCGCTCGAACGGCAGGCCCACGGCACGATCATCACCGGCATCCTCACCCACGCCTACGCCGACCCCGACGAGGCCGCCGCCCGCGCCCGCGCGGTGGGGGTGCCGCTCACCGGACGCAAGCTCGTCAGCGTCGTCCTGCGCCTCGTCGAACCCTTCGATCAGGCCATCGACGGCCAGGCCCAGCTCGGCGAGCTCGCCGAGGCCACCGCCGCCGTCTGCCGCGACGCCAAGCTGCCCGCGCTCGTGGGCGCGCTCGACCAGGACCGCGTGGGCGTGCTGCTCCCCCTGCCGCCCCGCACGCAGGTCGAGCCCGCGCTGACCGCGCTCGCCGAGCGACTGCGCGCGCTGTGGAGGCCGGGCTCCACGTTCGTCCTCGCCGCCGGTTCGGCGGTGGAGTCCATCCGTGACGTACGGCGCAGCTTCCTCGAAGCCGAGCAGGTCGCCGACGTGGCGGTCCGCCAGCCGGACGGCAGGGCCTACTACCGCCTGCCCGACCTGCGCCTGCGCGGCCTGCTCCACCTGCTCCGCGACGACGCCAGGATCCAGACGTTCGCCGAGCGCGAGCTCGGCCCCCTGCTCGCGCACGACGCCCAGCGCGGCGGCGACCTCACCCGCATCCTGCGCATCTACCTGGACGCGGGCCGCAACAAGGCGGTCGCCGCCCAGAAGGCGCACCTGTCGCGCCCCGCCTTCTACGACCGCCTCCGCCGCCTCGAGCGCATCCTCGACACCGACCTGGACGACGTCGAATCCTGCCTCTCGCTCCACGTCGCCCTTCTGGCCCTCGAATCCTTCCGCAGGGAGAACCGTTGATCCGCGTCATGCACGTCGCCGACGTCCAGCTCGACCCCGACCCGCTCGACCCCGCCCAGATCGTCTCCGGCACGCCCGCCACCTCGGTGGCCGAGCTGGACGAAGGCCGCGGCATCTGGGAGATCACCCCCGGCGTGGTGACCGACGTCGAACGCGACGAGATCTTCGTCGTCCTGTCGGGCCGGGCGAGCATCGCGGTCGAGGGCGGCGAGACCGTCGAGGTCGGCCCAGGTGACGTCTGCCTCCTGCCCGAGGGCGCCAAGACCACCTGGACCGTCCACGAGACACTGCGCAAGGTCTACCAGGCGCACTGATCCTTCAGAAGCCCATCGCCTGCCTGACCTCCGCCAGCGTGCGGACGGCCAGCTCCCTGGCGCGCGCGTTCCCCTCATGCAGCACCCGGCGCGCCTCGGCGACGTCGACCTCGCTCCTGCGCTTGCGGATGGGGCGCAGGAACTCGTTGACGGCCTCGGTCAGCATGCCCTTGAGCCGCGCGGCTCCGCCGTCCCCGATCTCCTCGGCGATCTCCTCGGGGGCGCGGCCCGTACAGAGCCCCGCCAGCAGCAGGAGGTTGGCGACCTCCGGCCTGCTCTCGGGCTCGTAGGTGATGTGGCGGTCGGCGTCGGTGCGCGCCGCGCGGATCAGCGCCGCGGTCTCGTCCTCGCTCGCCTTCAGGGCGATGGCGTTGCCTCGCGACTTGCTCATCTTGCCGCCGTCCAGGCCGCTGAGCAGCGGCGCGTCGCCCATCATGGCCTCGGGCACCGGGAAGACGGTGCCGTAGCGCTCGTTGAAACGGCGCGCGACCAACCTGGTGACCTCGACGTGCGGCAGCTGGTCCTTGCCGACGGGGACGAGCGTGCCCTTGCAGAACAGGATGTCGGCCGCCTGATGGACGGGATAGGTGAACATCAGCCCGCTGACCGCGGCCTGCGAGCTGTGCGCGATCTCGTCCTTGACCGTCGGGTTCCGCTGGAGCTCGGCCACGCTGACCAGCGACAGGAACGGCAGTAGCAGCTGGTTCAGCTCGGGGATCGCGCTGTGCTGGAAGATCGTCACCTTGCGCGGGTCGAGGCCGACGGCGAGGTAGTCGAGGAGGAGATCGTCGATGTTCGCCTGGATCCCGCCGGGCAGGTCCCTGTCGATGATCACCTGATAGTCGGCGACCAGCACGAACACCTGGTGGAGGTCCTGGAGTCTCACCCTGTTGGCCAGGGTGCCGAAATAGTGGCCGAGATGCAGCGGCCCCGTCGGCCTGTCGCCTGTCAGCACTGTGTGGTTCATTCTGGGTTCCTTTCGAGAAACGTCCCCAGACGCCACGAAAGGCCGCCCGAGGACGGCCTTCGCGCATGTGAAGTCAGTGGCCGTCGATCGGCCGCCACCACATGCTGATAGTCATGGCGCCATTATAGGGCGCAAGCCGTACCGGACCCAGATTCCGTACGGCTTGCGCCCGGCTCTCAGTTACCTGCGGTGATCCTGCGTCGCCTCGGCGTGGATCGTGTCGTCCGCGCAGATGTACATGTCCCACCGTCGGGGACGCGCCACGAACGCGCCGAGGATGAACCCCAGCACCACGCTCGCGATGATCACAAGGAGGATGCTCAGCCCCATGTCGGCTGCCTCTCGGGATGGTTGCCGCCTCTAATCCTTGATATGCGGCCTACCGAAAGGTAACGCCGAGAGGTCGGTCACCGCAGCGGAATCCCGTCATTGTCGTGTCAATTGGATAACTGTCTCCAACGGTTCGCGTGTTTCGCCTCCCCGCCGTAGTTGATCTCGCCAGGATGGACCGGCTTGTCTTCATCCACGGGGAGTTATTCATGTCACGACGCGCGCTCGTCGGCCTGGCCATGGCCGCCGCACTCACGGTCACCTCGGCGGTGCCCGTCATCGCGCAGGAGGTGTCGGCGCCCTTTCCCTCGGCGAGGTTTCCCCTCGGCGACCGGGGCGTTCCGGCGAAGACGCAGAAGAGCGTGACCAGCGGCATCGACCTCTTCAGCGTCTCGACGGGCACCGCCAACGACGGCTACACGGTCACCGTGCTCATGCCGAGCGGCCGCGACTACGGCATGCGCGAGACCGCCGAGGCCAAGGCCGCCGAGGTCGAGGCCGCCGGCCAGACCGCCAGTGTCCAGAAGGTCATCCGTCCCGCGGTGTCCGACGACCCCGCGGAGGAGATCTACATGGTCCGCGTGGGCCTGTGGCCGTTCAAGGACAAGGCCAAGGCCGACGAGGCCGCCAAGGCGCTGACCGACGCGGGAGTCAAGGCCCGCTCCGACTACCTCGGCGACGACGGCGTGAAGACGACGGGTCCGTGGGAGATGCAGGTCCTGACCATCGACCCGCGCGGCTTCCGCGGCTCCTACGCCGCCAGCCTCGGCGTCAGCGTCGGCAAGCGCGAGACCACCTCGTCGATGGCCCAGGCGCAGAAGGCGATCGCCGCCGTCAACGGCGGCTTCTTCAACATCCATACCTCGCCCGCTCTGCGCGGCGAGCCGCTCGGCATCTCCGTCGTCCGCGGCCGCATGCTCAGCGACGCCGTCCCGGGCCGCTCCGCCCTCGTCCTCAAGGGTCGTACGGCCCGCGTCACCGAGCTCAAGAGCACGGTCGTCGCCGTCTCCCAGGACGGCAACCGCCTCGAGGTCAACGGCGTCAACCGCCTTGCCGCCGCCGACGAGCTCGTCCTCTACACCGAGGAGTACGGCGTCAAGACCGCCGCCGACGGCGGCGCCGAGGCCGTCATCGACGCCACGGGCAAGGTCACCGCCCTGCGTCAGGCGGGCGGCGCCGTACCGGCCGGATCACGGGTCCTGCACGGCTCGGGCACCGCGGCCGACTGGCTGTGGGAGCACGCCTTCGAGAACTGGACCATCAACATCGACACCAAGGTCATCGACGAGCGCACGGGCCGCAGGGTCGTGCTCACCCCCGACGTCAGCATCATCGGCGGCGGCGTGGGGCTCATCCGCAACGGCCGCATCAGGGTCACGGCCAAGCGCGACGGCCACGACTCGGTCAACATGATCCTGCGCCGGCACCCGCGTACCCTCGCGGGGGTGACCCGCTCGGGCGGCCTCATCCTGGCCACGGTCGACGGGCGCAAGCCGGGGATCACGGTCGGCGCGAACATGATCGAGGCGGCCCAGCTGATGAAGTGGCTGGGCGCGGTTCAGGCGATCAACCTCGACGGCGGCGGGTCGACCGCGATGGTCGTGAACGGCAAGGTCATCAACAAGCCGTCCGACGGTGTCGAGCGCGCCGTCGGCGACGCGCTCCTCATCCTTCCCTGATGTGAGCGGGGCCCGCGCCTCCCACCGCGGAGGCGCGGGCCCGCATCCGGACGACTAGCGCAGGGCCTTCTTCGCGTCGGCGATGAACGCGCCCACGTAGGGGTGAGCGGGATACAGCTCCCGCGCCCGTCGGAACTTGTCCAGCGCCGCCTCGTACCGCCCGGCGAAGTAGTCGTCCAGTCCCGAGCTGTAGACCCGCGACGTCCGCGACACGACCGGCTCGACCGCCGCGGCGCCCAGCCTTCTCTTGATGATGCTGACCGGCAGCACGAAGCTGGCGTTCTCCGTGAACCCCCCATCGGACTTGAGGTTCCCCGCGATCAGCATGCCGATCACTCTTCCGTCCTGGCCGAACACCGGGCCGCCCGAACTGCCGTGGTACGCGGGCGCCTGCGCCTGCAGGTACGGCACGCCCTTCACGGTCGTCCGCTTGACGTTGTAGGCGCCCTCGGTCACCGACGGGTACAGCTTCGAGCGCGCGTCCAGGTAAGGGTTCAACAGTGTGATGTCGGGGAACCCGCTGATGTAGAGATAGTCGCCCACCCTGACGTCGTCATCGTGACCCAGCGACACCGTCGGCAGGCCGCGCGCCCCCGCCATCTTCAGCAGCGCGAAGTCCTCACCAGGGAAGTTGCTGCCCTTGGCGACCAGCTTGAGGCCCCCCACAGTGATCTTACCCGTGCCGTCGTGCAACACGACGCTCAGCTGTTCCTGGAGCCCCAGCAGGCGCATGGCCCTGAGGTGGTAGGCGGCGAACATCCTCTCGGCCAGACCCGTCATCTCTTCATCGGGCTGCGCGAACGTGGAGACGAGGTTGGTGAAGTCCCGCACGTCCCTCTTGACGGTCTTGGACAGCGCCTGGCCGACGAACAGCTGACGCAGCGTGGCGTTGTCAACGCCGACGCAGTGCGAGGCGGTCACCATGTAACCGTCAGGCGTGATCCACCAGCCGGTGCAGAGACCGCCCGCCACGGTGGAGCTCTTCTTCACGGCCTTGCCGGGAGCGAGGTACTTCTTGACGTTCTTCGTCGCCGTCCTGAGCACCCAATTGACCTGGCTCTGGTGGTCGGCGGGAATCCGGCCTGCCTTCGCCTGGCGCTCCGCCTTGGCGAACAGGGCCCGGAAAGCCTTGGTCGGCACCGGCTCGCGGACCACGACCGTGGCCGTGAAGGAGTCCTGGATCGACTGCACAGCCGGGTTCGTCTTCGCGGCCAGCCTGGTGCCCACCGCGACGTCCCTCGGCTTGGGCTTGGCGAGTGCGCTCCCCTGCAGCGATGTGACGCCGGCCAGCGCTACTCCTATCGCTGTCGCCGTTGCTAGTGATCTGCGCATTCGCCTCACCCCTCGGGTCCCCATGGAGTGAGAGTGCGGTGAGGCGCTGGCGGGTGGCTTACGGGCCGGTTTCAACCGACTTGCGCACCGCTTCCGCAGGTGGAAAGGGGTGTGGCGCAGGAGATCCGAGATGACGGACGAGACCACCGAGCCGCAAACAGGACCCTCGGAAACGCCTCCGGAAATGCCGAAAGGCCCCGCCAGGCGAAACCCGGCAGGGCCTTCCAACAAAGATTGCGCGGCGGCGACCTACTCTCCCACACCCTCCCGA
>NZ_JBEZDO010000031.1:0-120723 GCF_040648355.1 Nonomuraea sp. NPDC049152
GGGTTTCCTGACGAGCATCGGCCTCGCCAGGCTCGCCCGCATGAGTAAGGCCTACTCAGACGAACCGGCTCTCCTCCACATCCGGCAACAGATCACGACTTACCGTCCTCGACTGGCAACCCTCTGTGCCGATCGGGTGGTCAAGGCGGCGCTGGAGGACCCGCTACGCCCCGAAGCAGGCCTCGATCCAGGCCCGGATACGGGCCGAGTACGGACCGCTGCTCGGAGAGTGAGTCAGACGAAGACCTTGTAGCCCTCGCGAGCGAGCACCCCCAGCACCTCGTCGCAGTGCGCCTGGCCACGGGTCTCGAGCTGGAGCCTGACCTCGACCTCGTCGACGTGGAGCCTGGCGTTGACCCGCTCGTGAACGATGTCGATCACGTTGGCGCGCAGCTCGCCGAGCGTGGCGAGCAGCGCGGCGAGCGCGCCGGGCCGGTCGGGGAGCCTGATCCTGACCGTGAGGTAGCGACCGGCGGCGGCCAGGCCGTGCCGTAGCACCTTGGACAGCAGCAGCGGGTCGATGTTGCCGCCCGACAGGACCGCCACCACGGGCGGCTCGAAGGCGTGCGGGTGCGCGAGCAGCGCCGCCACCCCCACCACGCCCGCAGGCTCGACCACCAGCTTGCCCCGCTCGACGCACAGCACGAGCGCCCTGGAGATCTCCTCCTCCGACACCGTCACCACGCTGTCGACCAGGTAATGGATCATCTCGAACGGCAGCTCGCCAGGGCGGCCCACCGCAATGCCGTCGGCCATCGTGCCCGAGGGGTCGACCACCACGGGCTCCCCCATGGCCAGCGAGGCCGGGTAGGCGGCAGCCTGCTCGGCCTGTACGCCGACGATCCGCACGCCGGGCCGTAGCGACTTGACGGCCAGGGCCACGCCCGCGGCCAGCCCGCCGCCGCCGATGCCGAGCACGATCGTGCCCGTGCCGGGGAGCTGCTCGATGATCTCCAGGCCGATCGTGCCCTGGCCCGCGATCACGTCGGGGTGGTCGAAGGGGTGGATGAAGACCGCCCCGGTCCGTTCGGCGCGCTCCCTCGCCCTGGTCAGCGCCACGTCGACGCTGGCGCCACCGAGCACCACCTCGGCGCCGTAGGCCTGCGTCGCCTCCACCTTGGGCAGTGGCGCGGCCTCCGGCATGTAGACCGTGGCCCGCGTGCCGACCAGCCCTGAGGCGAGCGCGACACCCTGCGCGTGGTTGCCCGCGCTGGCGGCGACCACGCCGTTCCGCCTGTCGTCTTCGGTCAGCTTGGCGATGCGGACGTAAGCGCCGCGGACCTTGAACGAGCCCGCGCGCTGGAGGTTCTCGCACTTGAGGTGGACGGGGCCGCCGATGGCCTCCGACAGGACGCGGGACTGCAGCACGGGAGTCTGGACGGCGACGCCCGACAGGAGGTCGCGTGCGGCCACCACGTCGTCGAAGGTCACTCGCGGGAGAACCATGCAGCCCAGTCTCCCACCACCCGTTCTTCCGAAGGACCAGGTGAGACGCCGCCCCATGGGCCTGGAAGGGCGCCCGAGGGCAGCGCGGGGCGAAATGAACCGCTTGACCATACTTCGCGGGGCGAAGTATGGTCCTCTCCATGCCAAGCGATCAATGGCGATCCGGCGAAGATCCCAACGAGCGCATCATCTTCTCACTCTCCAGCACTCGCGCAAGGCCTCAGCGAGTCCTCGGAAAGAAGGCCTCCTCGGACGCGGACCTGACGACGGGCCCGGGCCATAGCGTTCGGGGAGGCCGCCCGGACCCACCGCACCAAGGAAACAACGAGCGCACTCGACGACGTGGAGTGCGGCAAGGAGTTCCATCCCATGTTCGGTCCCAAGCAGACCCCGCCGAGTGCGCGCGTCAACGCGGAGCTCGGACAGTGAGGCGCGCGGCGGCGTTCCTCGCCCTCGCCCTGGCTGCCGGGTGCGGAAGCACCCCGGCCGAGACCGACCCGAACCCACAGGCCCAGGGGGTCGAGCACCGACTGGAGGCCGAGCTGGCCACCTGCATGAAGGGCAAGGGCTTCAAGTACGTCGCGTTCGTGGCCAAGGGCCGCAAGCTGAGCGCGCAGCGCAAGGCGGCCAACAACGGCGACTACGCCGCGATGAAGGCGGAACGCGGCAAGTACGGCTTCGGGCAGTTCTCCCTGTACGTCTATCCCAAGGAATTCGACTCACCGATGTACAAGCCGGAGAATCCGGAGATCGACCCGAACTGGGCGATCCAGAGCTCGCTGTCCGAACAGCAGCGCAAGGCTTACGAAGACGCCCGCGAGTCCTGCTACACGGCCGCGATCAAGAAGATCACGGGCAAGGTCGTGAAGTCGTCGACGGACCACTACGAGGAGGCGGACAAGGCCAAGACGCAGGCCAAGGCCCGAGAGCTCGACGGCGATCCCGCCCTGGCGGAGAAGGCCACGCGCATGGCCGACTGTCTGAAGGGCCAGGGCTACAGGGTGCCGAAGGTCAATCCGTCCGCGATGGCCACGCGCGGCTCGGACGAGATCCGCGCCCAGGTCGTGAACCTCGGCAAGACCGACGACGTCGACGACAGCAAGCTTCCCGAGGGGCAGTTCTACGAGCCCACGCTCACGGCCGCGCAGGCCAGGCCGTACCTCACCAAGGAGATCAAGATGGCGCTCGACGACCTCGAGTGCGGCAAGGACTTCTACGCGGCCTACCTGCCGCGGGAACAGGAGATCACCGCGAAGGTCGACGAGGAGTACGGACTGAAGACATGGTCTTGACGATACTTCGCCGAACGAAGTACGTTTCCGGCTATGCCTAAGGGATCATCCGGTTTGAGTGAGCAGACCTATTTTGTCCTTGCCGCACTCCTGGACGGTCCGCTTCACGGACACGCGATCATCAAGAAGGTCGTCGACCTCTCGCAGGGCAGGATCACGCTGGCCGTCGGCACCCTCTACGGCGCCCTCGACCGGCTGGCCGCCAACGGTGTCATCACGGTCGAGCGCGAGGAGATCGTCAACGGCCGCAAGCGCCGCTACTTCAGGATCACCGACGAGGGCAGCGGCATGGTCGAGGCAGAGGCCAGACGCATGCAGCAGGCGGCCGCCGTGGTGACGGGACGCCACAGCCTGGGAGCCACGTTCGCATGACCTCGCTCGAGCGGCGTTACCGCTGGCTGTTGCGGGCCTACCCCAACGGCTACCGGGCCGACTACGGGGACGAGCTTCTCGACGTCCTGCTGGACAGCGCCGCGCCAGGCCAGGCCACGCCGCCGGCGCGCGAGGCCTGCGCGCTGGTCGCCGGCGGAATACGCACCCGGATCATCACGGCGGCACAGGGGCTCGCCTGGGCGGACGGGTTGCATCTCGGCGTCACGGCGCTGGCCGTGCTCAACCTCGCGGTACTCGTTCCCTACGCCACCAGCGTCCCGTTGTGGCTGGCGCTGTCGGCCGTCGCTCTCGTGCTCATCCTGCGTGGCCGTGTACGGCCGGCGCTCCCCCTCGCGGGAGCCGTCGCCGTCAAGGTAACCACGATCACCATGGGGCAGCAGTGGCTGGACCACACCCTGCTGCCCGTCTATCCCGACTTTCCCGAAGAGCTGTGGTCAGGTCCCGCGCTGTACGGCAACGGCGGGCCCATCGCCCCGCTGACCTCCAACGTGCTGATCATCGCCGGCCTGCTGGTCCTGGCGAGCAGGCGTGAGCGGCCGCGCACCCGCTCGTGGTGGTGGCTGGCGGCGGTCCCGCTGGTCGCCGGGGCCGACCCCGCGTGGCTCGACATCGTCGCCGGCTCGCCCACGGCCATGACGAGGGTGTGCCTGGAGGCGGCGCTGCTGTTCGGCGCCGCCTTCGCCGGCCACCTCACCGCCGACCCCCGCTGGGCGGTCGCGGCGGGCGTCTACCTGGTGCCCGCCACGGCCGTGCTCTACGAGAACACCTCCATCGAATACGCCATCACCAGGCAGGACATCGCGCACGCGGCCCTGCTGGTGGTTCTGACGATCGCGGCGGCGGCGGTGCCGTACCGCGCCAAGCGCCGCATCCTCCTCTAGCGCGCCGCAGGGCCATGAGCTCTGTTCGGCATGCCCGAATTCAAGGAGTTCCGACGTGAAGTCCCCCCGCAAGGTGCTGATCGGCACCGTCGCCGGCGTGATCGTGATCGCCGGTGTCGGCTGGGGTGTCAGCACCAGGCTGCGCTCGCCCGCCGACGAGGCCGCCCTGCGCAAGCCGCCGAAGGCCTCGCTGGTCACCGCGCCGGTCGAGCGCACCGAACTGGTCAGCACGATCGTGGTCAACGGCACCCTCGAGTACGGCTCGCCGCTGCCGATCACCCTGGCCGGCGTCGTCGGCGGCGCGGACACCACCCAGCGCGCCACCCGCGCCCCCCACCCCGGCAGGGTCAAGGAGGGCGGCATCCTCATGGAAGTGAACGGCAGGCCCGTCTTCGCCATGTCGGGCAAGGTGCCGATGCACCGCACGATCAGCCCCGGCGCCAAGGGCGACGACGTCAAGCAGTTGCAGCGCTCCCTGCGCCGCCTCGGGTACGGCACCCGCGTGACGGGCGTGTTCGACCAGGCCACCGTCACGGCGGTCACCAGGTTCTACGCCAAGAAGGGTTACGAGGCCCAGCAGCCCACCCTCGAGGCCCGCCAGCAGCGCGACACGCTGCGCAAGGCCGTACAGACCGCGCAGGAGACGCTGGCCATCGAGCAGAAGACGCTCGACCAGGGCGGCGACGTCCTGCCGTTGAAGCTGAAGCTCACCAACGCCAAAGCGGACCTGAAGGCGGCCGCGCTCGCCCACCGGCAGGCCAAGGCGCAGCAGTACACCACCGACGACGTCGCCAAGATCGAGGCCGCCGACGCGGCGGTCAGGGCGGCCGAGGAGAAGGTCCTGCAGGCCGAGCAGGACCTGGCGGCGGCAAGGGCGGAGAACAACAGGCAGGAGCCGACCACGCCGCCCAGCACGCCGGGGGCCACCCCCGCTCCCCCCTCCACGCCCAAGCCGCCCACCGACACGACCCTGCTGGAGCTGAAGGTGTCCAACGCGCGGGCCGACCTCGACGCGGCGCGCGGGACCTACGGACGGATCGAGGAGGAGGCGCGGCAGGTCAGGGACAAGAAGCTGACCGAGCTGAGCAAGTCCGTGCGCGACGCGAAGGAGGCCGTCGCCGTCGCCGAGCAGGGATTGCGGCAGGCCCGCGAGCTGTCCCCGGTCAAGCTGAAGGTCGCCAACGCCAAGAAGGACCTGGGCGCGGCGAAGGAGCTGATGGGTGAGTACATGAGGACCTACGGCACCACGATCCCGCCTGGCGAGCTGGTGTTCCTGCCGAAGCTGCCCGCCCGCCTGCACAAGGCGGGGGTCAAGGCGGGCGAGACCGCGGACAAGGCGATCGCCACCGTGACCAGCTCGTCCTTCGTGGTGACGGGGTCGGTGGAGGCTACCGAGGCCGGCCTGCTCAAGGAGGGGCTGAAGGCGGTCATCGAGACCGCCGCGGGCAAGACCTACCCGGCGCGGCTGATCGCGTTCGGCGAGAAGGCGAAGCTCGCCACCGGCGAGGCCAAGGCGGGCGAGAACACCGAGGCGATGAGCTCGGAGCCCGTGCTGATCAGTCCGCTGTCAGAGAAGGGACTCAAGGGACAGTCGGGCACGAACGTCACCACAAAAGTGACCGTGGGGGCGACGGACACCGAGGTGCTCGTCGTCCCGGTGGCCGCGGTGATCACCTCGGCGGACGGCAAGGCGCGGGTGCGGGTGGAGGTCTCGCCGGATCAGACCAAGGACGTCGAGGTGCGCACGGGCCTGACCGCCGACGGCAAGGTCGAGGTCACCGGCGAGCTCAAGGAAGGCGACAGGGTGGTGGTCAACAGTGCCTGAGCCCGTCATCTCCCTGGACTCCGTCAGCAAGGAGTTCCCCACGGACCCGCCCGTGCGCGCGCTGTCCGACGTCTCGCTCATGGTGGACCCCGCCGACTACCTGGCGATCATCGGGCCCTCGGGGTCGGGCAAGTCCACGCTGCTCAACGTGCTCGGACTGCTCGACAAGCCCAGCTCGGGCAGCTACCTGCTGGACGGGATCGAGACCACCGAACTGCGCGACGGCGAGCGCACCAAGCTGCGCGGCAGCCGGATCGGCTTCGTCTTCCAGTCCTTCCACCTGCTCTCCCACCGCAGCGTGGCGGAGAACGTGATGCTCGCCGAGGTGTACCGCAGCGGCGCCGCGAAGCGCGAGCGGAAGGGCCGCAGGGACAGGGCGCTGCGGGCGCTCGACCGCGTCGGCCTGTCGCACAGGGTGGATTTCCTGCCCGACCGATTGTCGGGCGGCGAGCGGCAGCGGGCGGCGATCGCCAGGGCGCTGATGGGCGGCCCCTCGCTGCTGCTGTGCGACGAGCCCACGGGCAACCTCGACAGCCGTAACACCGACGCGGTCCTCGACCTCTTCGACGACCTGCGCGACCAGGGGCTCACGATCGTGGTGATCACCCATGAGACCGAGGTGAGCGGCCGTGCCAAGCGCAGGGTCAGGATCACCGACGGCATCCTGGTGGAGGAGTGATGCACCTTCGCGACCTGCTGAACGAGGCCATGGCCGGCATGCTGGCCCGCCCCGTCAGGACCGCGCTCACCACCCTGGGCACCGTGCTCGGCATCACCACGCTGGTCGTCACGCTCGGCATCGCCGCCACGGCCGGCAACCAGATCGTCGGCAGGTTCGACGAGCTGACCGCCACGACGATCACCGTCGAGGTCCCCGACGACGGCAAGGCCGTCATCGAGTGGGACGCCATCGACCAGGTCACCAGGCTGCGCGGGGTGACCACCGCCGCCGCCGTCGCCGAGACCAAGCAGAGCGCCAACCTGAGCGTGCGCTCCAGCAAGCTCGTGGACCCCACCAGGGTGACCGACCAGACCCTGACCGTGGTGGCCGCCAGTCCGAGCCTCCCCCAGGCGGTCAAGGGAAGCATGGTCGAGGGCCGCTTCTTCGACCAGGGGCACCTCACCCGCAAGGACAAGGTGGTCGTCGTCGGCGAGCAGGCGGCCAAGATGCTCGGCATCACCCGGCTGGAGGGGGCGCCCGCCGTCTTCATCGGCAAGCACGCCTACACGGTCATCGGCATCCTCGGCGCGATGAAGAGGGAGCGGAACCTCAGCACCGCGGTCATGGTCCCGCCCACGATCG
Organism: Nonomuraea sp. NPDC049152; assembly: GCF_040648355.1. Classification (NCBI taxonomy): domain Bacteria; kingdom Bacillati; phylum Actinomycetota; class Actinomycetes; order Streptosporangiales; family Streptosporangiaceae; genus Nonomuraea; species Nonomuraea sp. NPDC049152. The sequence goes on from NZ_JBEZDO010000031.1 coordinate 7,141, forward strand.
GCAGGCAGTTCGGGCTCAAGGACGTCACCAGAGTGCTCATCAACACCAGCCTGGGCGCCGCCGACCTCATCGCCAGGCAGGCGCCGCTCGCGCTCAGCCCGGGCAACGAGAGCCTGTTGCAGGTCATCTCGCCGCAGAGCCCCACCAGGGCGCGCGACGGCGTGCAGAACGACGTCAACTCGCTGTTCCTCATCCTGGGCCTGGTGTCGCTGGTCGTCGGCGCGGTCGGCATCGCCAACGTCACGCTGGTCACCGTCATGGAGCGCGTCACCGAGATCGGCCTGCGCCGCTCTCTGGGCGCCGCGCGCAGGCACATCGCCGCCCAGTTCCTGCTGGAGTCGACGCTCACCGGCCTGACCGGCGGGGTGATCGGCGCCAGTTTCGGCGTGGTCGCGATCGTCGCCGTCTCGGCGGCCAAGCAGTGGACGCCCGTGCTCGACCTACGGCTGGCCGTGGTGGCGCCGCTCGCTGGAGCCGTGGTGGGCCTGCTGGCGGGGCTCTATCCCTCGCTGCGGGCCGCCCGCATGGAGCCGGTCGACGCGCTTCGCTGAGGAGGGGCAGGGGGTGTCGATCGCCGGGGTCACGAGGAGAAGACCAGGATCGAGGCGGTGAACCCGTGCACGTGGTTCTGCCCTCCCACGGGTCCCACCTCCCCCGCGGCGAAGAAGCCCGCCATGCCGATCGAGCCGAGCGTGTCGCGCAGCGCCACCGCGTCGTGGTCGGCGGTGCCGAACATCGCCGACCCCCTGCCGTTGCAGGCGAACAGGAGCGCGCCGTCGATCCTGCCCAGCTCCTCGCGGTGCGCGTCGAGCAGGTCGTAGAGGTCCTCGTCCGCGGTGGCGGCGTCGCGCACCTGGAAGCGCACGGTCCTGCCGATGTCGACCACGTCCCCTATCGCGACCGCCTCCCGCTCGGGGTCGATGCCGAGAACCCCGCGGATCAGGAAGTCGCCCCGCTCGTGGTGCTCGGCGTACTCGTCCATGGCCACGCCGATCTGCAGGCCCGACGCGACCAGCTCGCGGTCGTCCTCGTCCAGGTCGCTGACGATGTCCTCCAGCCTGGCGAGCGCGGGCTGGCCCGCCAGCTCCAGCAGCAGGTTCTCCTCGGCGCTGGTGACGACCATGGTCGGGCCGATCGGCCTGCATCCCTGGCTGACGACCGTGCTGACCTTGACCTCGCCGCTCAGCAGCACGCCGATGGCGCCCTCGGTGTAGACCTCGCCGGCGGCGAACAACCGCACCGAGCCCCTGCCCTGCAGCCCGTTGGCCAGGCCGCCGATCAGCGGCAGTTCGCCGAGCACCTCGGCGGAGCGCTCGACGAAGGCGTCGGTGGGAAAGCTGTAGGGGTCGGCGAGCAGGATCGCCACCCTGTCGTCCACCCGGCGCTCGGGCAGGCCGACGACCACGAACTTGTCCTCGGCGCTCAGCGTCTCCAGTGCGAACGTGGTCAGCCGTCCCCCGTCGAGGGTGGCCGCCCACGCGCTGACGGACGGCGTGAGCTCCACGCCCTGGCCGCCCCCGATGACGCCGGTCGCGCTGCAGCCGATCACATGGGCGGCCGGCGCCACCGCCATGGCCCTCAGCCCCGCCCTCGCCACGTCGTCGGGATCCTCACCGCAGATGAAGAAGCAGACGAGGTCGGCGGGCCCGCTCAGCCCTGACAAGGCCTGCCTGACAGCTGTTTCCGCGGCTGTGACCAGGTCGGAACCCACGGCGAGGCCGTCCGCGAATCGGCTCGTCAACAGGGCCACGCGTCTCGCCCCCCTCACGCTTCGGTGATTTCCCTCGGGCGGATTCTCCCCACTGCAGGGACAAGCACGCGCCCTTATCGTCACGCATCAGTCAAATCCGAAAGACATTCCCGCATTCCCCAAACGCGACGTAGTCTCGAACGCGTGCATCAGCCTCGTATTCTCCGCGAGTTGCGAGAGAGCGGCCACGCCCATCGCAGCGTCAAAACCGAGGTCCGCGAAAACCTGCTCACCAGGTTGCGGGCGGGCGAGCCACGCTTTCCCGGCATCGTGGGCTTCGACGACACCGTCCTGCCCCACCTCGAGCGCGCCCTGCTCGCGGGCCACGATCTGGTCCTGCTCGGTGAACGCGGCCAGGGCAAGACCCGCCTCATCCGCACCGTCACCGGCCTGCTCGACGAGTGGACCCCCGTGGTCGAGGGTTGCGAGATCAACGACCACCCCTATGCGCCGGTCTGCGCCCGATGCGTACGGCTGGCCGCCGAGCTCGGCGAGGAGCTGCCCGTCGCGTGGAAGCACCGCGACGAACGCTACGGCGAGAAGCTGGCCACACCCGACACCTCGGTCGGCGACCTGATCGGCGACGTCGACCCGATCAAGATCGCCGAAGGGCGCACGCTTGGCGACCCCGAGACGGTCCACTACGGCCTGGTGCCACGCACCAACCGCGGCGTCTTCTCCGTCAACGAGCTGCCCGACCTCGCCGAGCGCATCCAGGTCTCGCTGCTGAACGTGCTGGAGGAGCGCGACATCCAGGTCCGCGGCTACAACCTGCGACTGCCGCTGGACATCCTGCTCATCGCCAGCGCCAACCCCGAGGACTACACCAACCGCGGCCGGATCATCACCCCACTGAAGGACCGCTTCGGCGCCGAGGTTCGCACCCACTATCCGCTGACGATCGAGGACGAGCTCACGCTCATCCGCCAGGAGTCGATGCCCGACATCGGCGCCGACGTCCCCGAGCACCTCGTCGAGGTCATCGCCCGCTTCACCCGCCTGGTCAGGGAGTCGACCGCCGTGGACGCCCGCTCGGGCGTGTCGGCGCGCTTCTCCATCGCCGCGGCGGAGACCGCGGCCGCCTCCGCCGTACGGCGGGCCGCGATCACCGGTGAGGAGCGCGCGGTGACGCGCGTCTGCGACCTTTCCACCGTCGTGCCCAGCCTGCGGGGCAAGGTGGAGTTCGAGGTCAGCGAGGAGGGGCGGGAGAGCGAGATTCTCGCCCACCTGCTGCGCCGCGCCACCGCAGAGACCTTCCGCGGCAGGCTCGGCGGCATGGACCTGGCGCCACTGTTGGACAAGTTCGCCGCGGGCAACCAGGTGGAGTCGGGCGAGCTGGTCCCCGCCGCCGAGCTGCTGCGCCGCATCGGGCCTGTCGACGGCCTGGCCAAGGTCATGTCGAAGCTCGGCATGGGCACCGGCGAGGAGTCTCCCGGCCACGCGGCGGCCGCCCTGGAGTTCACGCTGGAGGGCCTCTACCTCATGCGCCGCCTGTCGAAGGACGACGTGGACGGAGTCGCCGTCTACCGCACCTGATCCGCCGACACGCTCGGGTGAACATTTTCGCGATCTCCCGCGTCCTAGATGATGAAACCTACGACCTCGGGGGAGATCATGCGCCTGCTCGCTCTGACCGCCACTGCCGTTCTCTGTGCCGGCCTCTGCGCCACCGGCGCGGCCTCAGCCGCGGCCGCGGGCTCGGTCGCGTACGGCTTCGCGTGGTCCGACGGCGACGGCGCGCTCAGGGTCACGCCCGCCCGCGCGACCCTCGTCAAGGAGCACGGGATCCTGCGCTACAAGCTCAAGGCCGTCCCAGGCGCCAAGGAGGCCAGGCTCGAGTACGGCAAGGCCGCCTACCGCCGGGTCACCGTCGCGTGCGACCTCGTCGAGACCGAGGGCCACGTGGCGCTCGACGGCAAGGGCCTGGGCAGGACGGAGTGCAAGCCCTCCGATCTCGCCTTCACGCTGCGACGCGGACCCGCCCCCGTCAAGGTGGAGTACACGGGCAAGCAGGCGGTCAGGGTCAGCGAGTTCCTGACCGAGTGGGGCGACTCGAAGACCGCCACCGGCACGATCGAGCGGGTCAACGACACCACGGTCTCCTTCAAGGGGATCAAGCTGGGCTACACCCACGCCCTCGCCTTCAACCGCGTCACCGCCTCGTGCTCGTCGGGATGGCTCTCCGGCAGGCCCGTCAACGCCGACCACGACGGGCTCGGCAAGAAGCACTGCGACGCCGCCCAGTTCACCAAGACGCTGAAGGCGCAGAAGCATCCCGTGCTGGTCAAGGCCGACTACAACCCGCTGAGCGGTGAACTGCAGGAGGTCTGGGAGGTCTTCGGCGACGCATAGAGGGATATCTCGGGTTAGCGTGGGCCCATGGTCTACCGCTATGGCGAGTACCACGACGGGCCTGACCCGCTTGCTCCGCCGTACGACGTGCGGGCGGCGCTCGACGAGATGGGTGACGCCATCCTGTCCGGGTCCACCCCCATCCACGCGCTGCGCGACCTGCTCAAGCGCGGCCTGCCCGGCGCGCAGGACCGCAGGGGACTGGACGACATGCTGCGCGAGGTCCGGCGGCGCCGCCGCGAGCTGCGCGAGCGCGGACGGCTCGACGGCACCCTCGACCGGGCCCGCTCGCTGCTGGACAAGGCGATCGGGCAGGAGCGCGCCGAGCTGTTCCCCGACCCTTCGGACGACGCCCGCCTGCGGGAGGCCTCTCTCGACGGCCTGCCTGACGACACCGCGAGCGCCATCCAGGAGCTGAGCTCCTACGAGTGGCGTTCGGCGGCGGCGCGGCAGACCTTCGAGGAGTTGCGCGACCTGCTGCGCAGGGAGGTGCTCGACTCGCAGTTCAAGGGCATGCGCGACGCGCTGGCCAACCCTGATCCCGCCGCGATGGAGCGGATCAGGCAGATGATGAGCGACCTGAACGACATGCTGGACAGGGACGCCCGAGGCGAGCACACCCAAGCGGACTTCGACTCCTTCATGTCGAAATATGCCGACATGTTCCCTGAGCGTCCGCGCACGCTCGAAGAGCTCGTCGACGCCCTCGCCCGCAGGGCCGCCGCCACCCAGCGGATGCTGGCCTCGCTCACCCCTCGCCAGCGCGAGGAGCTCGCCAACCTGATCAACCAGACGCTCGACCAGGCCGGCCTGTCCGAGCAGATGCGCCGCCTCGGCGACTCGCTCTACGCCCGTAGGCCCGACCTGGCATGGGGCACCCCCGAGCGGCTGACCGGCGAGGACCCGATGGGCATGGGCGACGCCGTGAGCGCGCTGGAGGAGCTGGCCGACCTCACCCAGCTGGAGGCCGCGCTCAGGCAGGACTACCCCGGCGCGCGCCTGGACGACATCGACGAGGCCGCCATCCGCCGCGCCCTGGGGCGTTCGGCGGTCGACGACCTGGAGGCGTTGAAGCGAATCGAACGCGAGCTGGAGGAGCAGGGGTACCTGCTGCGGCGGCGCGGCAAGCTCGAACTCACCCCCAAGGCGGTGCGCCGCCTCGGTGAGACGGCGCTGCGGCGCGTCTTCGCCTCCCTCGACGCCGGACGCCGCGGCGACCACGACCAGCGTGACGCGGGGTCGGCGGGCGAGCTGACCGGGTCGTCGCGCGCGTGGCGCTTCGGCGACGAACAGCCGATCGACGTGGTGCGCACCCTCGTCAACGGCATCCGCCGAACCGACACCGCCCGCCGTACCGGCCATCCAGGGGGGCACCCGCGTATCGCCGGGCGCCCGCGGGTCCGGTTGTCGGTGGACGACTTCGAGGTCAGCGAGACCGAGCGACGCAGCGCCGCCGCCGTCTGCCTGCTCGTCGACCTGTCCTACTCGATGGCCCTGCGAGGCACCTGGGCCGCCGCCAAACAGACCGCGCTGGCCCTGCAGGCCCTGGTCGCCTCCAAGTTCCCTCAGGACGCCGTCCAGATCGTCGGCTTCTCCAACTACGCCAGGGTCCTGCAGCCCGACGAACTGGCCGGCCTCGACTGGGACATGGTCCAGGGCACCAACCTGCACCACGCCCTGCTCATCGCCGGCCGCCACCTCGACCGGCACCCCGACTTCGAGCCCGTCGTCCTCGTGGTCACCGACGGCGAGCCGACCGCGCACCTGATGCGCAACGGCCGGTCCGCCTTCGAGTGGCCGCCCTCACCGGAGACGCTGGAGCTCACGCTCGCCGAGGTCGACAAGATGACCAGGCGGCGAGCGACGATCAACGTGTTCATGCTCGCGGCCGACGAGCGGCTGCAGGAGTTCGTCGACGAGGTGGCCAGGCGCAACGGCGGCAGGGTCTTCTCCCCCAGCGCCGACCGGCTGGGAGAGTACGTCGTCAGCGACTTCCTCCGCCAACGCAGGTCCCGCTAGACGATCGCGGGAACGGTGTAGGTGGCGAGCCGCTCGTCGAGCCCGTCACCGTAGTCACGGTAGGACCGGTAGACGGTCCTGACCGGGCTGCCGCCCATGGCCTGCAGCACGGGCACGTCCGCCGGCCTGGGCAGCACGCCGCCACCGAGGTAACGGGGGTCGGCCAGTTCGGTGCGCACGCCCTTCTCCCCTGAGACGAACCTGCCGTGCCGCCAGCCGCTCTCTTCGTCCCAGACCAGCGCGGATCCCGAGACGAGCAGGATCGTCGCGTCTCGCGGGTCGAAGGGGTCGTCCCACCATTCGAGGGCGTCGACCGCCAGGGCGACTTCGGCGACATAGGCGACAGGCATCGAAAGCCATTCGGATGTGTACGGCCGCATGCTCTTCCCTTCGATGGGGGAGACTTTACCCTAATGTAACCAACTTCCTGTGGAAGAGGGCCGCGGACGGATACCCGGGCAGCGGGGAGATCCCGACGAATTCGAAACCCTGCCGCAGGTAGTACTTGTGGAGCGCCTCGTTGGTCCGCCACACGTCGATGCGCAGCAGCCCTGGCCCTCGTGCCGCCGCCCAGTCGATGATCTCCGCGCCGAGGCCCTGACCCGCGAGGTCGCGGTGGACGACCAGCCGGTGCAGGTACAGCGCGTCGGCGTCGGGATCGTGGTGTTCCCACAGCTCCCGCTGCACGGCCGTGGTGAGGGTGACGGTGGCCGCGATCATCCCGTCGCGTTCCTCGACCCAGGTGACGGCCTCCGCGATGCCGTTCCAGACCCTGGCGTCCCTGGCGGCGCGGTCGGGCCAGGGACGCTGCCACTGGTCGGTGTCCTTGTCCGCGAGCCATGTCGCGGCGTTCTCGATCAGGCCGATGATCGCCGGGAAGTCCTCCGGTGTGGCCCTGCGCAGATGGATCATGAGCTCCGGTCTCGATACTTCGCCGGGACGGACCCGATGTGGTAGACGAGGCGGTTGCGGTCGGCCGGATAGACGGTCACGGTGAGCCTGATCGGGCGGGTGGCGTCGAAGGCCGTGCGCCAGAGGACCTGGACCGAGACCCCGGCCCCGGTGACTCCGAAGAAGGCGCTCTCGTCGGTGTAGGACATGCGGGCGGTCAGCTCGTCGGTGTAGCCGACCTGAGGGTGCCCGAGGTCTTCGAGCAGCCTGATCGTGCCGCGCGTGATGTCGCCGGGCCTGATGAGCTCGGTGCCGTCGGCGATGTCCATCGGGTAGTAGGAGGTCTGCAGCGACCACGGCACGCCGTCCACGAAACGCTGCTGCACCCTGGTGACGACCTTGGCGCCGACCGGGATGTCGAGCCTGGCGGCGACGTCGGCACGGGCCTCGACCACGTCCACGTGCGGCCTGCCCACCTCGGGGCGGCGCCCGCGCAGAAGGACGGAGGAGACGTAGGCGTCGCCAGGCAGGTCCGCCGTGCGCCTGCCCTCCTCGTCCGACAGCAGCACGGGGAAGGTGTCGGGTGAGCGGCGGACGAACGTTCCCTCGCCCTGGCGCTTCTCCAGCAGCTCCTGGTTCACCAGCTGGCGGATGGCCTCCCGCACGGTGTTGACCGAGAAGCCGGACGACTCCTTCAGCTCGACCTCGGTGGGGATCTGGTCGCCCGGCCTCCAGCGCCCGTCCTCGATGGCCTTGCGCAGACGGTCGGCGAGCTGCTGGTACTTCGGGACAGGCACCGGATCGCTCCTCTTTGAGTTCCGATGGTTTGAATGACACCAATCATTGGTATGACTGGTTTCACACAACTGAATCCTACACCTAGGATTCCCTGCGAGAACGGACGCGGCAAGGAGGCCGCATCACGGGACCGCGATCCCCGAAATCCCACCCCACACCGAGGGGAGGCCTCCATGATGGAAGCAGCCATCATCCTGGCGCTGATCATCGCGAGCGGGGCGGCAGGCGTCTTCGTCGTCGTGGTCATCGGCATTCACCACGAGGACGGCAGGAGCTCGGCGACCGGAACGCCACCGGGCCCCATCGACGCGGGCACCAGGCGCATCCTCAGGCTCACCGTCGATCACGCTGGATGCAGGTACGCCACCAACGAGCAGCACGCGCCTTTCGACTGCCCCACCTGCGGGGGAAAGGGTCAGGCGTTGAGCAAGGAGCAGTAGTAGCTGAGCGCGATGTCGAAGCCGTCGCGGCAGTTGCGATGGGAGCGGTAGCAGGGCCGCCACGCCGAACTCGCGCCGACCCCGGCGCGGGCCTCGGCCAGCGCGCCCCGCACCCGCTCCGGTTTCGGCAGCAGTCCGTGGCCGAGATAGCGCACCTCGGCCAGCTCGGCGTGCTCACCGCGGCAGCCGGAGACGAACCGTCCGAGGCGCCAGCCGCTCTCCTCATCCCAGACCAGGGCACTGCCGTCACTCAGGCGCACGGTGGCGTCACGGGGGTCGCACGGGCCCTCCCACCAGTCGGCCACCTCGGCCCCGAGCAGGGCGACGACCTGGCTGACGTAGGAGAACGGCTGGCGTACCCACTCGTCCGAGTACGGCTCGACGTGCCTCACGGCCACGACGGCACCCCCTTGTGCCTGGGAAACAGATAAGCAACCATACCGGCGCTGAACTTATTCCATTGCCAGAGCGTCTAGTCATTACGGACGATATTCGGGGAAGGAGGAGGCCCATGCTCCCCATGATTGTGATCATCGTCGTGATGGCCGTGGCCATCGCGGCTTTCGAGCTGTGCATGAGCTGCCCTCACGACCGCGATGATTCGCGGGAGGAGAGTGTTTCCCGGTGAGATCACCGGGCGACTAATGTCAGCCCCATGAATAGCACGTTGCTCTGGCTGCACATCGCGTTCGCGATCTTCGCCATCGGCCCGCTCACCGCCGTGATCATGGCCTCGCCGCGCGCGATCCGGGCCAAGAACGCGGCCGTCCTGCAGACCCTGCAGCGGATGACCAGGATCTACGGCTTCGGCTCGCTCGGCGTCCTGGTCTTCGGCATCTGGCTCGCCCTCAGCCTCGGCGTGATCGGCGAGTGGTACATGACGGCGTCGATGACGCTGTTCCTCGTCTCCCTCGTCCTGCTGTTCCTGGTCGAACGCGACCTTCGCGCCGCGGTCAGGGTCTTCTCCACCCAGACCACCGACGACGACGCGAAGGTCGAGAGCGGCCGCATCGCCGCGCTCGGCGGCCTGACCGGCCTGATCTACCTCGTGATCCTGTTCCTGATGGTCGTCCCCGGCGACTAGCCCAGCGCCTGGGTGAGGTCGGCCAGCAGGTCGTCGATCGTCTCGATGCCGACCGACAGCCGGACCAGGTCGGACGGCACCTCCAGTGGCGAGCCCGCCGCCGAGGCGTGCGTCATCCTGCCGGGGTGCTCGATGAGCGACTCCACGCCGCCCAGCGACTCGCCCAGCGTGAACAGCTTCGTCCTGTCGCAGATCGCGACGGCCTCCTCCTCGCCGCCGTCGACGCGGAAGGACACCATGCCGCCGAAGCGCTTCATCTGCTTGGCCGCCACCTCGTGCCCCGGGTGCTCGTCGAGGCCCGGGTAGAGCACCTGGGTGACGCGCGGGTGCGCGAGCAGCAGGTCGACCACGCGCTCGGCGTTGTCGCAGTGGCGGTCCATCCGCACGCCCAGCGTCTTGAGCCCGCGCAGCGTCAGCCAGGCGTCGAACGGCCCCGCGACCCCGCCGATGGCGTTCTGGTGGTAGGCGAGCTCCTCGCCCAGCGCCTGCGACGCCGTGATCAGCGCGCCGCCGACGACGTCGGAATGTCCGCCGACGTACTTCGTGGTCGAGTGCACCACCACGTCGGCGCCCAGCGACAGCGGCTGCTGCAGGTACGGCGAGGCGAAGGTGTTGTCCACCACGAGCAGCGCGTCGTTGTCGTGCGCGAGCTGGGCGAGCGCGGCGATGTCGGCGATGCCGAGCAGTGGGTTCGTCGGCGTCTCGACCCAGATGATCCTGGTCTTCTGCGTCATGGCCCCAGCCACGGCGTCGATGTCGCCCAGCGGCACAGGGTCGTAGCGCAGGCCCCACCGGTCGTGCACCTTGGCGAACAGGCGGTAGGTGCCGCCGTAGGCGTCGTTCGGGATGACGACGTGGTCGTTGGGCTTGCACACCGTGCGCAGCAGCGTGTCCTCGGCCGCGAGGCCCGAGGCGAACGCCAGGCCCCTCGCCCCTCCCTCGACCGCCGCCAGCGCCTCCTCCAACGCTGTCCGCGTCGGGTTGGCCGAGCGGCTGTACTCGTATCCGCCCCGAAGGCCGCCCACGCCGTCCTGCTTGTAGGTGGACGTGGCGTAGATCGGCGGCACGACCGCGCCGGTCGTGGGGTCGGGCTCCTGGCCAGCATGAATGGCCAGGGTCTCAAATCCGTTGCTCATACCCCCCACGCTAAACCGTGAGGCCCGTGATCCGTCCCCCGACCGATCACGGGCCTCACTGCCGTCACGCGCGGCCTGTCCCCCAACCGCCCACGCGTGACGAGATCAGGGTGTCAGGCCGCCTTGGCCTCGCTCCGCTCCTCGGAGCGCCGAGGCAGCTGTACGACGTCGGCACCGATGTGGCGGCCGCTCCCGCCTTCGGCGGGCTCGCCGTTGATCCGGGACAGCAGCACCGGGTCTGCCAGCACGAGCAGCAGCACGACGACGAGCCCGAGAACCAGCATCACGAATCCGATAACGACCATTTCCTTCATCTCCTTCGACGCTTCAAGCATCCGCGATCGGCGGTTGCTCCCACCTCCGCTGAAGGGTTGGTCCGCGGGTGGCCCCCTCGGCCGAATGGTTGATATGGGTTGTCCGACTTCCGGCCTAGGCTCAGGTGCCGTGGGGGACAACAAACGTTTCGTCTACTGGGTCAGACGGCTCAGCGAGATCGCGATGATCGGCTGGCTGGGCATGCTGCTGCTGGTGGATCTGGCGGCCTCGTTCGGCGCGGGCGGGCTGCAGCACCTGGTGCCCGTGTGCGGCGCGACCGGGATCGCCGCTGTGGTGCTGCGCAGGCGCTACAGGATCGAGGGCTTCGTCGTCCTGATGTCCTGCTCGCTGGCGATCTCCCTGCTGATAGGCGTCACCGACTTCGCGGGTTTCCCCGGCATGGCCGAGAGCGGCGCGCTGCTCATCCTCACCATCGGGATCCTGCGGCACGTCGAGCCCGTCCCGACGGCGGCGACCCTCTCGCTGGTCGCGATGGGCGTCCTCATGGCCGAGGGCGGCATGCGCGACTACAAGAACGGCGGGCTCGCCTTCTCGTTCGTGCTGTTCATCGGCTGGGCGATGGCGGCCGGCGTCGGCGGCTACCTGCGCTTCATGCAGGAGCGCCGCACCGAGGCCATCCATTCGGTACGGCGCGCCGAACGCCTCGAGCTGGCCAGGGAGCTGCACGATCTGGTCGCCCACCACATCACCGGCATCGTGGTCCAGGCGCAGGCCGCCCGCACGGTGGCCGAGATGAAGCCGGAGGCCGTCGTGCCGGCCCTCGACGCCATCGCCCACGCGGGGGCCGACGCGCTCACCTCGATGCGCCGCCTGGTCGGCGTGCTGCGCGCGCAGGACGAGGCGGCCCGTACCCCCGGCACCTCGCTCGCCGACCTGCGCCTGCTGACCGAGCGCTTCTCCTCCAGCGGCCCCAACGTCGCCTTCGAGGTCGGGCAGGGCATCGACGACTCCACGCTGCCGCCCGAGGTCATGACGACCCTGCACAGGGTGCTGCAGGAGTCGCTCACCAACGTGCGCCGCCACGCCCCCGGCACCGGCTGGGTCGAGGTCCACCTGCGGCGCTACGACAGGGTCGTGGTGCTGCGGGTGCGCAACTACGGCTCGGCCACCGACCCGCGCATCTCACGACTGGGCGGCGGGTTCGGGCTGGTCGGCATGGCCGAGCGGGTCGAGGCGCTGGGCGGCAGGCTGCTGGCGGGGCCCACCGCGGAGGGTGCGTGGGAGGTGTGTGCCGAGTTCCCTCTGCCCTGAGGCGTGGGCCTCGGCGTAGGCCTGCTCGCCCAGCTCGGCCAGCGCCCTGGCGGCGATCCGCTCGACGTCGCCGCGTTCTGCGGGCGGCAGGGGCGCGCCTACCGACTCCCTGATGGCGCCTGCCGTCCCGAGGAACCTGGCCGCGTCGCGGGCGGGCAGCGCGCCCGCCAGCCCCTCCAGCGCCAGCGCAACGGCCCTCGGGTCGCCGCTGGCCCGCGCGCAGGCGTAGCCCTCGCGGTGCAGGGCCAGCGCCGCCGCGGTGTCGCCGCGCTGCTCGGCGGCGAAGCCCAGCTCGGCGAGGATCAGCGCGAGCCCCGGCTGCCCGTCCACCTGCCGCAGCCAGGTCAGCCATGGGCGCAGCAGCCTCTCCGCCTCCTCGAGCCGCCCCTGCCGTCGCGCGCTCAGCCCGAGGCCGAGCACCGCGTGCTCCTCCGCCGACTTGTACGACTGCTCGGCCGCGAGCCTCCTGGCCCGCTCGTGGTAGTCGTCGGCGAGCGTGTAGTCGCCCCTCAGCAGGGCGGTCCTGCCCAGCACCGACAGGCGGTAGGCCGATTCGAGCCCCAGCTCCTCGGCCAGCCGCAGGCCGAGTCCCCGCCACCTGGCCGACTCCTCGTACTCGCCGCGGATCTCGGCGAGCAGGCCGAGCGTCTCCATCGCCTCGCTCTGGCCCCAGCCGTCGCCGACCTCCTGGAAGATCGCGACGCTGCGCTCTCCGTCCGCCTCCATCGCCGCGAGGTCGCCGCGGACGATCGCGAGCTTGGACCGCACGTCCAGCGCCGCCGCCGTCCCCCAGCGGTCGCCCAGCTCGCGGAACGCGGTCAGCGCCCGCTCCACCCTGGCCTCGTGAGCGGGGCGGTCGCCGTAGGCCCACCTCACGTAGCTGAGGAACCAGTCCGCGAACGCGGCCCCCGCCCTATCCAGCTCCTCGTACGGCACGGCGTCCGCCTGATCGCCCGTCGACAGCGTCATCCCCGCCTGCCACACCGCGGCCAGCGCCCGCTCGCCCGTCTCGCCCCCGCCGAACGACAGCGCCCTGGCGATCGCCCTGCTCGCCTCACCCCGCCTGCCACGCAGGAACCAGTACCAGCCCAGCGCGTTGACCAGCCGCAGCGCGTGGCTCTCGCGCTCCAGCGCCACGCGCAGGTTGGCGCCCTCCGCGTCGAGCCTGCGCAGCCACTCCCCCTGCTCGGCCCCGCGCAGCTCGGCCCGCTCGGCCAGCTCCGTGTAGTACGCCGCGTGCCGTCGCCTCAGCTCCTCGGCCTCGCCCGCCTCCTCCAGCCGTTCGAGCCCGTAGGCCCTGACCGTCTCCAGCAGGCGGTACCGCGGCCCGGGGCTCACCAGCGACCTGTCGACCAGCTGCGCGAGCGTGCCGAGGACGTCCACGCCCTGCTCCGCGCACACCTGCTCGGCCGCCTCCAGCAGGCACCCGTCCGCGTGTACGGCCAGCCGCCGCAGCACCACCCGCTCGGCCTCCGACAGCAGCTCCCAGCTCCAGTCGATGACCGCGCGCAACGTCTGCTGTCTGCCGGGCGCGCCCCTGCGGCCCGCGCCGAGCACCCTGAACCTGTCGTCGAGCCGCGCCGCCAGCTCCCGCACTCCCAGCGCCCGCACCCTGGTCGCCGCCAGCTCCAACGCCAGCGGGAGCCCGTCGAGCCGCTCGACGATGGTCGCGACCGTCTCCGCGTTGCCGTCGTCCAGGGCGAAGCCGGGATCGGCGGCCACTGCCCGCGCCGCGAACAGCCGTACCCCCTGCGCGGTCTCCAGCGGGGGCACCGGCCACACCCGCTCCCCCTGCACGGCCAGCGGCTCCCTGCTCGTCGCCAGCACCCGCAGCCCGCCGGCGGCCCTCAGCAGCGTCGCGACCAGGTCGGCCGTGCCGTCGATGACGTGCTCGCAGTTGTCCATGACGAGCAGCAGCCGCTTGTCGCGCAGCGCGGTGACCAGGCGCTCGACCGGGCCCACGGAGGCCCCGTCGTCACGGATGCCCAGCGCCTCGATCACCGCCTGGACGGGGTCGTTCGTCGCGGCCAGCTCGACCAGCCGTACGTCCTCCAGCCGACCGGCGGTCTCCATCGCGAGCCGCGTCTTGCCCACGCCGCCGGGTCCCGTGAGCGTCACCAGGCGGCCCGCGTCAAGGAGCGAGCGCACCTCGGCGACCGCGTCCTCCCGTCCGATCAGCTCGGTCAGCGGCAGAGGGAGCCGCTGCCCTGACGGGCGCGTCTCGAGTGAGGGGTCCTGGCGCAGGATCGCCTCGTACAGCGCCGCGAGCTCCTTGCCCGGGTCCACGCCCAGTTCCTCGGCCAGCCTTTCCCGCACCCCGGCGTAGCTCTCCAGCGCCTCGCTCTGCCGGCCTCCGCTGTAGAGCGCCCGCATGTGCAGCCCGCGCAGCCGCTCCCTGAGCGGGTGCCGATCGACCAGCGCGCCGAGCTCCACCGGCTCGCCGAGGGCCAGCCGTACCTCCGCCTGGTCTTCGAGCGCCGTCAGGCGCGCCTCCTCCAGGCTCGCGGCCGCCGCCGCCACGAACGGCTCGTCGGCATGGTCTGCGTAGGCGGGACCCCGCCACAACGCCAGCGCGTCGGCCAGCAGCCCCGCCCGCGCCTGCGGCGTGCTCTCCCTCGCCCGCGCCACCAGCGCCGTGAATTCCCCCGCGTCGACCTGCGCCCCCGCCAGGCGGTACCCGGCAGGCTCGCGAACGACCGTCTCGGGGCCGCCCAGCGCGCGGCGCAACTGCGAGACCCTCGCCTGCAGCGTCCCGACCGGATTGCCCGAAGGGCGCCCGCCCCACAGGTCGTCGATCAGCCTGTCCATGGGCACCGGACGGCCCTCGTGCACCAGCAGGTCGACCAGCAGCGCGCGGACCTTGGCCTCGGGCACCCGGACGGGACTCCCGTCGTCCGCCCACACCGCCAGCGGCCCCAGCACTCCGAAACGCATGACCCGTAGCTAACCAGAAGGATTCCCGAAGGGCGGTCGCCGAGGCTGGGGGCATGACAACGCATGTGACTGTGATCGGGCTCGGCGCGATGGGCTCGACGATGGCCGAGACGTTCCTGAAGGCGGGACACCGGGTGACGGTGTGGAACAGGACGCCGGGCAAGGCGGGCGCGCTCGTGGCCCTGGGCGCGCACGAGGCCGCCTCCCCCGCGGAGGCGCTCTCCCCCGCCGCGGGCGAGCTGGTGGTGGTCAGCCAGGTGGACTACCGGGCGATGTTCGACAGCCTCGCCGACGTCGACCTGACGGGGAAGGTGCTGGTCAACCTCAGCTCCGACTCCCCTTCGAAGCTGCGCGAGGCCGCGGAGTGGGTGTCGGCCAGGGGCGGCGCGCTCATCACGGGCGGCATCATGACCCCGCCGCCGGGGATCGGCCGGCCCGGCGCCTACACGTTCTACAGCGGGCCCTCCGAGGCGCTCTCCCGGCACGAGGAGACGTTGAAGGCGCTGAGCGACGTGACCTACATCGGGGCCGACCCGGGGTTGGCGATGCTGTTCTACCAGGCGCAGCTGTTCATGTTCTGGTCGGGACTGACATCGTTCATGTACGCCAGCGCGCTGGCGGAGAGCGCGGGGCTGCCCGTGTCGACGATGCTGCCGTACGCGCAGGAGACGTACGGCGGGCTGGCCGGCGAGGGGCCGATGGGATTCCTGGCGATCCTGGCGGCGGAGTTCGAGGCCCGGGTGTATCCGGGCGAGCTGAACAACCTGCACATGCAGGCCGTCGGGATGGAGCACGTGGTGCACACGTTCGAGGACGCGGGGCTGGACCTGGCCGTGCCGGTCGCGCTGAAGGAACTGTTCGCCCGCGCGGACGAGGAGGGACACGGGGCGGAGGGGCTCGGCTCGATCATCGAATCCATCAGGAAGCCGTAACCCGCGATCGGCACACCCACGGAACCCCAGCCCGGCCGACACCCACCGCATCACGCGGGACGCGGGGCCGGGGTCTCCCGGGAGGACCGCGAAGTGGGATACGGGCGGGGTCTTTCCAGAGAACCACGAACCCCGGCTCGCATCCCACCCGCGCGGCCTGGCCACGTGGGGATGCGAGCCGGGGTATCCGAGGGCGACCGGCCGGCAGGCCGCGGCTCGGACGAGGGTCAGTGGTTGGCGAGGAAGGCCAGCAGGTCCTGGCGGGTGAGGAGTCCTGCGGGCTTGCCGTCGTCCAGCACCACCGCCGCGTCCGCCTTCTCCAGCGCCTCGACCGCCCGCGACACCGGCTCGCCCGCGCCGATCATCGGCAGCGGCTGCGACATGTGGTCCGCGATCGGGTCCTCGGAGCTGAGCTTGCCCCTGTACAGCGCCTCCAGCAGGTCGCGCTCCACGATCGAGCCGACCACCTCGGCCGCCATCACCGGCGGCTCCTCCTTCATGACAGGAAGCTGCGACACCGAGTACTCCCGCATGATCGAGATCGCGGTGCCGACCGACTCGTGCGGGTGCGCGTGCACGAACTCCGGCATCGTCCCGCCCTTGCGCGACAGCACGTCACGCACGAGCCCGTCGTCCGAGGCCGTGGTCAGGAACCCGTAGTCCGCCATCCAGTCGTCGTTGAAGATCTTGGACAGGTAGCCGCGACCACCGTCGGGCAGCAGCACGACCACCACGTCGTCGGGCCCCGCCTGCGCCGCCACCTTGAGCGCCGCGACCACGGCCATGCCGCAGGAGCCGCCGACCAGCAGCCCCTCCTCGCGGGCCAGGCGACGCGTCATGTTGAAGGAGTCCTTGTCGGACACCGCGATGATCGAGTCGCAGATCGTCGTGTCGTAGGTCGCGGGCCAGATGTCCTCGCCGACCCCCTCGACGAGGTACGGGCGTCCCGTGCCGCCCGAGTAGACCGAGCCCTCAGGGTCCGCGCCGATGATCTTCACGCGGCCGTCGGAGATCTCCTTGAGGTAGCGCCCCGTGCCGCTGATGGTGCCGCCGGTGCCGACGCCCGCCACGAAGTGCGTGATCCTGCCGTCGGTCTGCTCCCACAGCTCAGGGCCGGTGGAGTGGTAGTGCGACTCGGGGTTCTGGACGTTGGAGTACTGGTCGGGCTTCCACGCGTTCGGGATCTCCCTGGCCAGCCTGTCGGACACCGAGTAGTAGGACTCGGGGTGGTCGGGCGCGACGGCCGTCGGGCACACCACGACCTCGGCCCCGTAGGCGCGCAGGACGGAGATCTTGTCCTGGGCGACCTTGTCGGGGACGACGAAGACGCACTTGTAGCCCTTCCTCTGGGCCACGATGGCCAGGCCGACGCCGGTGTTGCCCGAGGTCGGCTCGACGATCGTGCCGCCGGGCCGCAGGGCCCCCGACTCCTCGGCGGCCTCGATCATCCGAACCGCGATGCGATCCTTCACCGAGCCGCCAGGGTTGAAGTACTCGACCTTGGCGAGCACCTGTGCGGGCAGGCCGGCGGAGACCTTGTGCAACCTGACGAGCGGAGTGTTCCCCATGAGCTCGATCAGGGAATCGTAGACGCGCACTGAGGTGTTCACCTTCTTTGCCGAAGCTTGATCAGCTTGTGGATGGCCGCGGCTCCCAGGGGGTGGTGGAGCCTCGGTTAGGTTTCAGACCGATGAGGATCACGCCGGGGGGCCGCCTGAGCAGCCATACCAGCACGTTTCTCAAGGACAACGCTACCGTCGCGACAGGTCGAGAGGGGCCGCTGAGGTGATCTGGACTCCGGGGGTGGCGCGTACCGCGCGCAGGATCGCCGCGGCGGCGGCGCTCGGCGGCGGCGGGTTGACCGCGCTCGGCGCCACGGCGTACGGCCTGCTCTTCGCCGAGAGCCTGGTCGCCAGGATGGTGATCGGCCGCCCGCACGGCTTGGAGGGCCCCGCCTCCGACGGCCTCTACGGCGACTTCCACGGCGAGCCTCTCAGGCTGGCCATGCTGGGCGACTCCCTCTCCGTCGGCCTGGGCATGAGCGACCCCGAGCACACTCCAGGCGTACGGCTGGCCCGCGGCCTGGCGGCCATCGCCGAGCGCCCCGTGGGGCTGACGGTCGTCGGCCAGTCGGGCGCGCCGTCGGCCGAGCTCGGCGACCAGGTCGACAGGGCCCTCAGGACGCGTCCCGAGGTGGCGGTCATCTTCGTCGGGGCCAACGACGTGACCACGCAGACGCCGCCGGCGACAGCCGTACGACATCTGGCGAAGGCGGTGCGGCGGCTGCGGGAGGCGGGCGCGGAGGTCGTGGTGGGCACCTGCCCCGACCTCGGCACGGTGCGGCCCATCGCGCAGCCGCTGCGGTGGGTGACGCGGCGGTGGAGCCGCCAGCTGGCCGCGGCGCAGACGGTGGTCGTGGTGGAGGCGGGCGGCAGGACCGTGGCCTTCGCCGACATTCTGGGGCCGGAATTCGCTACAAACCCGACAGAAATGTTCGGACCCGATCGTTTCCATCCATCTGACCGAGGTTACGCACAGGCCGCTTACGCGGTGCTACCTTCTGTATGCGCTGCGTTGGGGTTGTGGCCTGAGCCACATCCCGGGCGCGGCGAAGGACTGCAACCGATCTACCTTGCGGCGGCGACGGCCGCGGAGGAGTCAGGCACCGAGGTCACCGCGACCAGGGTCGCCGGGCGGGCGACGGGTCCCCACGGGAGATGGGTGACGCTCTTCCGCCGGAGGCCTGAAGACACCCTCCCTGGCTGAGCCGTCACTCCTCGCCCCCATTGGAGTGGAATAACCGTGCTCCGGCCCCTCGCGAAACCGGCCCTCGCCCTAGCCGGAACCATGGCGCTGGCCGCCTGCTCCGGCAGCGACGCCGCCACGGCGGACTTCCCGACATGGCGCAACTCCGACGTCAACGTGGTCAGCCGCATGGTCAGCGCCGCAGGCGTGGCCACCGCCACCTCCATGCGGCCCGACGGCACGCTGGAGACGGTCGCACTCGACCTGACCAGCGGCAAGAAGCTCTGGGCGCAGCCCGCCACGATGGAGGGCAGACTGCCCGGCATGGGCGTGCCGCCGCCCGCGATCGTCGACAGCGTCATCGTCTCGCTCGACCCGCGCAAGCGGGGCAAATGGAACGCCAACCTCGTGGCGCGTGATGCCCGTACGGGCAGGCAGAAGTGGATCAGGCCCGTCCACTCGACGTTCGGCCCGCAGCGCTGCGGGCCGTACGTGTGCCTGTCGGAGCACACCGCGCTGTCGACGGCCAGGGTGGTCGTGCTCGATCCCGCCTCGGGCAAGCTGATGTGGAAGCTGCCCGGCATCGCCGAGGTGGAGTGGTCCGACGCCAACAGGGTGCTGCTCCTTCGCCTGGCGTCCAACCCGATGATCGAGTCCTACGAGCTCAAGACCGGCAAGCTGCAATGGCAGCAGCCGATCGAACAGGCGCTCGGCCCCGGCATCGACATGTCGGGCGGCTGGGCGTTCGGCGCGACGGGCGACAACCTCGTCGGCTACGTCGCGCCGTACACCAATCCGGGCACGAAGAAGGTCTCGACCTTCGGGCTGTTCTCGCTCAAGATCGCCAACGGCACGATCAACTGGATGCGCCCGTCGGTCGTGCGCGTCTACCCCAGCGGCAGCCCCGGCCTGGCGCCGGTGGTCCGCCCCGTCGACCAGCAGGGCCAGTACGGCGGGTTCGCCAGGCTCGACGCCGAAACCGGTCGCGTGATGGGGCAGATCACCGCCTCTCAGGTGCCGGGCTCGGGCTGGTGGCTGGCCTTCCCCGGGCAGATGGAGCGGCTCGGCTTCCTCAAGCACAACAGCGCCGGCACCGCCTTCGACCTGGCCAGCGGCAAGTCGGTGCCGGTGAAGGAGCAGCACGGCTGGTCCTTCTGCGTCACCGATCCCAAGCCACTGCCGCTGAAGGGGCAGGCGCCGGGCTTCTACTCGATCGCCTCGGTCTGCGAATTCGACCTGTCGAACGGCAAGCGGGTGGCGGGCCAGAACGCGCCGCCCTTCTGGTTCACCGGCAGCCACGACGGCTGGCGGCTCTGGCGCGACGAGAAGGGCGGCATCCACGGCATCAAGGACGCCGCCGTCAGCGCGCCCGGCATGTACGGATGAGCGGAGGCCGGGCGGCCTGGGCCGCCCGGCCTTTCCCTTAACGAAACAACATTCTGTTTTCCCGGCCCCAGGTCGTTGCATGCGGGCTACTGAGGGGTAACCTCGCGGTTGGAGTGCTGACACGAACCCAGGAGAGCCCCATGCCCGAGGCAGTCATCGTCGCCACCGCGCGCTCGCCGATCGGCCGAGCCTTCAAGGGGTCGTTGAAGGACATCCGTCCCGACGACCTGACCGTCCAGATGATCCAGGCGGCGCTGGCCAAGGTGCCGCAGCTCGACCCGAAGACGATCGACGACATCATGCTCGGCTGCGGCCTGCCGGGCGGTGAGCAGGGCTTCAACATGGCCCGCGTGGTGTCGGTGATGATGGGCCTGGACAACGTCCCCGGCACCACGATCACCCGCTACTGTTCGTCGTCGCTGCAGACCACCAGGATGGCCTTCCACGCCATCAAGGCGGGTGAGGGCGACATCTTCGTGTCGGCGGGCGTGGAGACCGTCTCCCGCTTCGCCAGGGGCAACTCCGACTCGCTGCCCGACACCCAGAACCCCATCTTCGACGGCGCCCGTGCCCGCACCGCGACGTTCGCGGAGGGCGGCCAGACCTGGCGTGACCCGCGCGAGGACGGCACCGTGCCCGACATCTACATCGCGATGGGCCAGACCGCGGAGAACCTCGCCCAGCTCAAGGGCATCTCCCGCGCCGAACAGGACGAGTTCGGCGTCCGCTCGCAGAACCTCGCGGAGAAGGCGCTCGCCGACGGCTTCTGGCAGAAGGACATCACGCCCGTCACGCTGCCCGACGGCACGGTCGTCAGCAAGGACGACGGCCCGCGCGCCGGCACCACCTACGAGGCCGTCTCGCAGCTCAAGCCGGTCTTCCGCCCCGACGGCACGGTCACGGCCGGCAACTGCTGCCCGCTGAACGACGGCGCCGCCGCGGTGATCGTCATGAGCGACACCAAGGCCGCGGAGCTGGGCATCACGCCGCTGGCCCGCATCGTCTCCACCGGCGTGACGGGCCTGTCTCCCGAGATCATGGGTCTCGGCCCGGTCGAGGCCTCCAAGCAGGCGCTCGCCCGCGCCGGGATGTCGATCTCCGACATCGACCTCGTCGAGATCAACGAGGCGTTCGCCGCCCAGGTGATCCCTTCCTACCAGGACCTCGGCATCGACCTCGACCGGCTGAACGTCAACGGCGGCGCGATCGCGGTCGGCCACCCGTTCGGCATGACGGGCGCGCGCATCACCTCCACGCTGATCAACAGCCTCCAGCACCACGACAAGACCATGGGTCTCGAGACCATGTGCGTGGGCGGCGGCCAGGGCATGGCGCTCGTGCTGGAGCGCCTGTCCTGATCGATCCTGTACGGCAAGCCCGGCCACGCGCCACCCGATGCGCGTGGCCGGCGCCCGTCCAGGGACACGCGTCCCCGAGCGCGCGTGGCCAGGCTGGGCAACGGCGCCGGTAGAGCCGGACAAATCCCACGAAATCGGCGTGCCGTACCCGGAGCTTCGCCATAATCCGACCGGTGAAGATCGCATACCGCGCGATAGCCGCCGCGGCCTGCCTGTCCCTCCTCGCCGCCTGCTCGGGCGAGGGCGGCGACGACCGCGAGCGCGTGGGCACGACCGCGGACGCGAGTAGGACCGCGGTCGAGGGCCGGGTCGGGATGGCGGCCACCCCGACCGCGAGCCCCACTCCCGCAGGCCCGCCCCCGCTCTCTCCTCGATGGAAGAACCTCGGGAAGGTCCCGCTCGACGAAGCCTCGGGACTCGTTGACGTGGTGGCGACAGGCCCCAGGCAGGCATGGGCGCTGGGGTACGAGAACGGCGCGGAGGAGGAGATCGCTCACACCACCGTGGTGCGCTGGAACGGCACGAAGTGGTCGAGGATGCCGATCAACAAGTATCTCGGCCACAACGGCTTCGACGCCACGGGCCCCGAGGACCTCTGGGTCGCCGGTGACGACACGGTCGCGCACTGGGACGGCCGCCGGTGGACCGCGAAGCGTCCGTTCGGGATATCCGACGACAAGCACTTCCGCGACGTCGCCTCGGACGGCGACAAAGCGGTGCTGATCGGCTCGGACGACACGGGATCGTTCATCGCGACCAGCGGACGAGGCGGCTTCGAGCTCGTGCCCAACGGAGACGAGGGCATGCTCGAGGCCGTCACCTTCAGGTCGGGACACGCCTGGATCGTCGGCGCGAAGCCTCGCTCGAACTGCGAGGGCATCACGCCGCACATCGTGCACAGCAGGAAGCTCGCGGGCTGGGACACGATGCGCGTTCCCCACGTCCCCGGCGGCATGCTGACCTCCGTCGTGCAGATCAGCCCCACGGACGTGTGGGCCGTGGGGAAGATCATCAAGACTCGCCCGGCGGAGCAGCTCCCTGACAGCTCATGCCCGGAGTCGGTCTACTACGAGGCGGAAGAGGTCGAATCCCCCGTCACTCCTCTGGCCATGCACTGGGACGGGCGCTCGTGGCAACAGGTGGGACTGCCGTCCATGTCCGCCGAGCTGACCAGCGTCACGGCCTTCGGCCCCGACGACGTGTGGGTCGCGGGAAAGATGCCCGAACACCCGGTGGACCTGGTGTTCCTGCACTTCGACGGAAAGGCTTGGACTGAGGAGCACAGCTACGGCGGCAGGGTCGAGGCCATCGCCGCGATCCCCGGCACGAAGGACGTGTGGGCCGTGGGCCGGCCTGACGAACACACGGACAAAGGCCCTGAGCTCATCCTCAGGCGTGATGGTCGGGGCCGGCCCGGTCGAGCGCGATCCTGAGCACGACGCGCCGCTCCCGTTCCATGGCCGCGCGGTAGTCCGCCCAGTCGGGGTGCTCGCCGGAGACGCCCCGGTAGTAGGCGATCAGGTGGTCCATCGCCTCGGGCAGCGAGACCACCTCGGCCGTGCCCTCGACCTGGATCCACTCGCCGAAGAAGCCGTCGGTGAACGCGCAGACCGCGACCCGCGGGTCCCTGCGCACGTTGCGCGTCTTGGCCGCGCCCTCGCGGGTGCTGACGACCGCGTAGCCGTCCTCGTCGACGCCGACCAGCACGGGCGACAGCTGGGGCCGCCCGTCGGCGTGGTGGGTGAGCAGGACGGCGTGGTGGTTGCGCGCCAGGTAGCCGCGCGCCTTGTCGAGATCCATCCTTCAATGATGCGCGCCCGAGCCGAATCCACGGCACGGGCGCGACGGGTCTCGAGGGGTTTAGATGAACCCCATTCTGTTACGGCGGTGCCGCTCGTGCTCGAGAACGATGGCGGCTGCGTAGCCATGGGTGAGCCCGTGTTCCTCGGCGAGCCAGTGGGCCCGTTCGTCGCATCTGAGGAAGGATGGACCGTTGTCGATGGCTAGGAACCACTCTGGGAGTTCGCGTCCCGTAATGGCAGGGACTCTTGCGATCAGCTTCGTCTGCATCTCCGGTGAGTGGTTCAAGGACATGGGCACCTCCACGGATGGATTAAGGTCCTTTGCTTGACACTGCAACACCTCACCGCGAATGGCAACCCCTCGGCGGCCAGCGTTCTGTCACGCCGGGTAGATCACTGGTGGCGCAAAGAAAAGACCCCACTGGTGGACCAGCGGGGTCTTTTGGGTTAGCGATCAGTCATCGCCCGAGAAATAGCTGATGAAGCGCAGCACCTCGAGGTAGATCCAGACCAGGCTCAGCGTCAGCCCGAACGCGCACTGCCAGGCGAACTTCTCCGGCGCGCCCGACTTGACCCCGCGCTCGATCTCGTCGAAGTCGAGCAGCAGGAAGAAGGTGCCGAGCAGGATCATCGCGGCGCTGAAGATCCAGCCGAGCGGGCTGTCGGTCCGCAGGCCGAGGCCGCCGTCGACGAAGAAGCCGACGACGAGGTTGACCAGGACCAGCGCCAGCGCGCCGATGGCGGCGGCCACCACGAACTTGGTGAACTTCGGCGTGACCCTGACGATCCGCAGCGAGTAGACGGTCAGCACGGCCGCGAAGGCGAGTGCGGTGCCGATCACCGCCTGGAGCACGATCCCGTTGAAGAACGACTCGTACATGCGGCTCAACGCGCCCACGAAGACGCCGTAGAACAGGGCGTAGCCGAGGATGAGCGCCGGGTTGGTGCTCTGCTTGAACGACGCGATGAGGCCGAGGACCACACCGATGAGGGCCGAGACGACCGCGACGCCCATGCCGACCTCGAAGTACCACGAGGCGGCGCCGGCGACGACGAGCGTGCCGAGCGTCATGAAGCCGCGGACCACGACGTCGTCGATGGTCATCGTTCTGGTGGCCGGCGCGGTGGGCGGTGCGTAGGCCGGGTTGTCGTACATCCCCTGCAGGTGCTGGGGGCTAGGGGTCCACCCTTGCTGCTGGTGGGTGTATGGCGACCGGCTGAATACGGGGTTCTTACTCTCCATCGCTGCCTCCACGCTGCGACCCAATGTGATCAGGTTATGGGACCGGCAGTCACACGGGCCAAGTCACGCCGGGATCTATGTACATTCGAGACTTCCGCAGCGATCCCAACGAACGAGGCTTCACGCCAGTTCCCGTCGTCGCCACCCGACTCTCGGCCGGCACGGGCCGGCGATCAAGGACCTCGCTCGGATCGGGTGCCCGAAATTACCTAATTGCCCGATTTGTCCTATTTGTGATGGTGAGAGAGTGGTTTACTTCACATTCTCACCCACCGCCTTGACCAGGCGCCTCGCCCCGCTTTTTCCGGGTCGGAAAACCGTTTTCGGAGCACCCGGATAAAGGCGCCGGAGCGACCAGAGGAAAGGCCCGTTGTCAAGCCCTTTGCCCGAGCCCCCACGACCCGGGAGGCCCTCTGAACACGCAGCGTCGCAGCTCCCTGACAGCTGGTCCGGACGTCAAGGAGAAACGCCAGGTCAGAGCCATAAAATAGATATAAATAAGCGGTGCCCCCGGCGGGATTCGAACCCGCACGTCAACCCTTTTAAGGGGTTTGCCTCTGCCATTGGGCCACGGGGGCGCCGCAATCATACGAAACGGACCATGCTCACGAGGAGCACAACTTTGTATCAGGCGTAACAAGAGTGAGATCTGTGGTGAAGTGCCCGCGCTCCGGACACTCTGTCCAGGAAGAGCAGCCCGTCCAGATGATCCAGTTGATGCTGGATGCACCGGGCTTCAAAGGCATCGGCCTGGATCGTGATGGATTCGCCCGTCCTGGGCAGCTCGCCGTACACCGTGATCCTGGCGGCCCTGGGGACCTCGCCGAGCAGACCGGGCACGGAGAAGCAGCCCTCCCTGCCGTGACGCCAGTCAGACGCCTCGGCCAGACGCGGATTGACCAGCGTCAACGCGCCCGCGCTCGACCTGCTGCGCGGGTGGAGGCTGGCGTTCACGGCGATCAGCCGCCAGCTCAGCCCGATCTGGGGCGCGGACAGGCCCGAGGGCTTGCCGATCTCGCGCAGGGTCGTCAGCAGGTCGGCGGCGGCGGAGACGACGAAGGGGTCCGTGGGGTCCACGAGCTCGGCGGCCGTGGACAGCACGGGATGAGGAGCGCGGAGGACCTCGCGCGGTACCCCGCTCACAGCAGATCCGGCTCGCCGGGCCGGAAGGTGATCTCCGAGCCGAGACGGGCCCCGACGACGGCCAGCCTGCGCATGAGATCGGCCACGTCGACCGAGGCGGGCAGGTCGACGTCGGCGATGAGCACGTAGAGGCGGCCGCTCAGCCTGGTGCTCATGCCCGTGATGTTGCCGCCGACCGAGGCCAGCACGCCCGCGACGGCGGAGATGATCCCCGGCTTGTCCGGGCCGTGCAGGGTGAGCACGTAGCCGAGGCCGATGCCGGGGCGGCTGAAGTGTCGGCGCGCGTCGACGGCCGCCGCGCTGATCACGACGTCGGGAACGCACACCTTCTCACGCAGCTGCTCGGCGGTCAGCTCGCCCGCGACGAGAAGCATCATCGCGACGTGCCCGCCGAGCAGCGTCATGGTCGAGTCCTGGATGTTGACGCCGCAGTCGGCGAGCGATCCCGTCACCTCGGCAATAACGCCAGGCCGGTCGACGCCGAGCACGGTCACCGCAGAGAGCCCCACCCCTGGATCTCCCCCTTCTCATCGTGCGGGAAGGAGGGTTCCGAAGCGTTAGCGACGGCGGTTGCTCGCGACCGCCGCCCTGAACCCGTCGCGCGGGTGCTCCATCTCGCCGAGAGACACGGTCTCCCGCTTGAAGAACAGCGCCAGGGTCCAGTCCGCGACGACGCGGACCTTGCGGTTCAGCGTCGGTACCCGGGACAGATGGTAGGTGCGGTGCATGAACCATGCAGCCAATCCGCGAAGCTTGATGCCGTAGACGTTCGCCACGCCCTGGTGGAGCCCCAGCCCGGCGACCGATCCGACGTACTTGTGGCGGTATTCGACCAGTTGCTGTCCGCGGAGCGAGCGGACGATGTTGTCGGCCAGCACCTTCGCCTGCCGTACGGCGTGCTGGGCGTTGGGCGCGCAGTACTGGCCGGGGTTGGTGACGTCGGGCACGCCCGCGGCGTCACCGGCGGCGAAGGCGTCCTTCGTCCCCGCGACGGTCAGCTTGGTGGTCGTCTTGACCCTGCCGCGCTCGTCGATCGGCAGGTCGCCCTCGGTCACGACAGGGCTGGGCTTGACGCCCGCGGTCCAGACGAGGGTCTCGGCGTCGAACTCGGTGCCGTCCGACAGCACCACGTGCCCGCCGGTGGCCGACTCGAGGCGCGTCTCCAGCTTGACCTCGATGCCGCGCTCGCGCAGCTGCTCCAGCGTCCACTTGCCCATCTCGGGGCCGACCTCGGGCAGCACCCTGTTGGTCGCCTCGACGAGCACCCAGCGCACGTCAGCCGGGGTGATGTTGCGGTAGTAACGGGTGGAGTCCTTGGCCATGTCCTCGAGCTCGGCCAGCGCCTCGACGCCCGCGAACCCTGCGCCGACGACCACGAAGGTGAGCGCCCGCCTGCGGACCTCGGGGTCCTCGGTCGACTCGGCCACGTCGAGCTGGTGCAGCACCCTGTTGCGCAGGGCGATGGCCTCGCCGACTGTCTTGAAGCCGATGCCGATGTCGGTGAGCCCCGGGATCGGGAGGGTCCTCGAGATCGAACCGGCGGCCATCACCAGCAGGTCGTAGGAGATGTCCCTCGGCGCGCCCTCGCTGGGAGCGAAGGTGATCACCTTGCCGGCGTGGTTGACCTTGGTGACCACGCCGTTGAGGATCTCGGCCTTGGGCAGCACCCTGCGCAGCGGGGCCACGACGTGCCGCGGCGACAGGTTGCCCGCGGCGGCCTCGGGCAGGAAGGGCTGGTAGGTCATGTAGGAGTTGGGGTCGATGACGGTGATGTGCACGCTGCCGTCGCGCAGCTCCTTACCGAGCTTGCGCTGCAGCCGCAGGGCGGTGTACATGCCGACGTATCCGCCGCCGACGATCACGATGTGCTTGTTCACCACGGGGTCCCATCCTCGAGTTCACGCTTGTGAAATCTTTCACAAGCATATCCGTGGAACCTCGTGGGTGGCCATGGCATTCCCGAGTGAATCTCCCCACATTTCGCCGCCTCAGTTCTCGGGCCCCTCTCCAGCCAGCTCGGAGGCCCTGGCGAAGACGGCGTCGAGCATGGGGGCGGTGACCCTGCCGGTGAAGGTGTTCTGCTGGCTGGGGTGGTAGCAGCCGAGCAGCGTCACCTCCGCGCCGCCGTACGACAGCGGGACCTCGACGCCGTGGCCGAACGGCGGCCTGGTGCGCGGCATGCCGTACCCCGTCTCCTTGAGCGCCGGCCAGACGGCCTGCCAGGCGTAGCCGCCGAGCGCCACCACCACCCGCACCCTGTCGGCGACCAGCGCGAGCTCGCGCTGGAGCCACGGGTAGCAGGCGGCCCTCTCCTCGGGCAGCGGCTTGTTGGCGGGCGGCGCGCAGCGCACGGCCGCCAACACGCGCGCGTCGACGAGGCGCTGCCCGTCGCCCGCCCGCACGCTGGTCTCCTGTACGGCCAGCCCCGTGCGGTACAGCGAGGCGAACAGCCAGTCGCCGCTGCGGTCGCCGGTGAAGATGCGCCCTGTCCTGTTGCCGCCGTGCGCGGCGGGCGCCAGCCCCACGATCAGCACACGCGGCTTCTCCTCCCCCCAGCCGGGGACGGGCCGCCCCCAGTACGTCTCCTGGGCGAAGGCCTTGCGCTTCACCTCCGCGACGTCCTCCCGCCACTCCACGAGCCGGGGGCAGGCCCCGCAGACCGACTCGCGGGCCGTCAGCTCGGCGAGGGTACCGCTGGCGGCCGCGAGCTCCCTCACCTCCTCGGGCGAGCGCGCCACGGGGGTGCCGGGAGCCGCGGGATCGTCAGGCCAGCCGGTGCCGGGAGGTACGAAGCTCATGGCACCGATAGTGCCCGATCAGGTGCGGGCGACGGAGCAAGGGGCCTCGGCCGTCCGCGCGGAGCCGTCGCACAGGCCGCGCGAGTCCTCGCCGAACCGCGCCTCGTCGTGGACCGTCTTCGACGTGGTTCCGTGGCTACTCAGATCTCTTCGTGGGAGAGGGACTCCTCGTGGCGGATGGCAGGGGAGCGGCCGTGGCGGACGGCAGGGGGCCGGGCGAGGCGGACGGCGCCGCGCAGGCCGAAGGAGCCTTGGTGGGCGCGAAGGCGGTGCCGGTGTCGTCCACGGTCTCCTCGTACTGGACCAGGGGCAGCGGGTAGCGGTTGAGCACGGGCTCGCCGCATCCGCGGTCCACGACGTAGCCGGAGTCCTCGAAGCTCGTGGTGACCGGCCTGCCGTCCTGGTCGTAGAGGTAGACGTCGCTCAGCGGCGTCCCGTCCTTGGAGTACGGCCTGATGTTGATGACGTCGCCGAGGGTGGAGACAGGGTTCATCATCACCGGCTCCTGGTAAGCGATCGCCGGCTCGAAGCTCCTCTCCTCCGCGGCGGCGAAACCGGCGAGCAGGGCGAGCACACCGATGCCGGAGGCGAGCGCCGAGGCGATCGTCACCCATCGGCCCCTCCTCGCCCTGCCGAGCGTGTACGACAGCCAGATGGCGAAAGCGACCAGGGCGAATTCGCCCAACGCGTCGGGCACCAACTGCGGCCTGTCCGCTACTGAGATCAGCAGCATGGCCAGGACGTAGCCGCGCAGCACCCACCACCCTGGCCGCAGCTCGGGGAACAGGCCCGTCAGGCGGGCCACGGCCGGATGTCCGGCCAGAGAGGCTCCCGTCGCCCTCAGGTCGAACCTCCTTCGCCGCTCGCCGGTCCTGCCGCCATAGGCGGCGGCCAGCTCGGCCGCGTACGCCTCGGGCGGCCCCAGGCGCACCTCGAGCGGCACCTCCGATTCCGACGCCACCTCCGCCAGGTGGTCATCGAGGTCTTCCAGCAGTTCTTCGCTGTTGGGATGGCCGGCGAGAGTCTCTCGTACGGCCTGCGCGTACTGTTCCGGTGTCATCAGTGGTGCCTCTCCTTGAGCAGGTCGGCCATGGTGGCGGCGAAGGAGGTCCAGGTCGTGGCCGAGGCGGCGAGCTGGGCCCTGCCGACGTCGTTCAAGCCGTAGTACTTGCGGTGCGGCCCCTCGTCGGAGGCCACCACGTACGAGGTCAGCGCGCCCGACTTGAACAGGCGTCGCAGCGTGCCGTAGACGGACGCGTCGCCCACGTCCTCCAGCCCTGCTTCTCTCAGCCGCCTGACGACGTCGTAGCCGTAGCTGTCGCGTTCGTCGAGGACCGCCAAGACGGCGAGGTCGAGCACGCCCTTGAGGAGCTGGCTGCTATCCACGCGATGCACACTACTGTGCAATGCGCAGTAGCAGCAACAGAAAACCGGGCGGCGCCGGCGAAGGCACCGCCCGGTCTCAGTTCAGCCGATCAGACACCCGCAGGTGCCTTCTCGTCTTCTAGCTGTTGGCAACCGGAGCCGGCGCAGGGCAGTGGTCGCCGTACGTGGCCAGGCTGGCGTCAGACGCGCCACCCGCGAGGGTCGCCTTGGCGTGGATGCCGTTGGTGCCCGCAGCCGGGAGGCTGTAGGACACGGTCTGGCTGCCCGCCTTGTCGAAGTCGAGGGTGACGTCCTTGCTGAAGCCGCCCACCTCGCTCCGCAGCTGGACGAGGACGTTCTTCGCGGCACCGTTGACCGTCACGGTCGCGGTGGCGTTGATCGTCGAGCCCTTGCCGTCCTTGCAGGTGCTCTGGTCGTGCACGGCGGAGACGCTGACCTTGACCGAGGTCGCACCAGGCTCGGGCTTCTGGCAAGCCGCGTACGACTGGGAAGCCGAGTCGCGGTTGTTCGGGCCCGAGATGGAGATCGACACGGTGCCGCCCTTGGTGGCCTCACCGCTCAGCGCCTGCTCCGACAGCGAGACCGACTTGCTGCCGGCGTCACCGAAGTAGGTGTCGCCGGTCGCGACGGCCTTGCCGTTCACGGACCACACGTACTCGACGCGGCCACGGCCGGTCGAGGAGATGGTCGCGTTGGCGCCGACCGCGCAGGTGTTGTGGTTGGTGCCGGTGGTGGGAGTGGACACCGAGACCTTGGTCTCGTTGTGGCCACCGTCATCCTTGCACCAGACCTTGTAGCCAGCGCGGTTGGACTCGGTCGCGCCACGGCCGAGGGTCTCGAGGACCGCCCAGCCACGGTGGCTGGAACGCGGGGAGAAGCCGAAGCCGACCTTCCGCGAGTTCCAGACCTTGACCTTGCCCCGGTCGACGACGTCACCGTTGAGGATCCAGCGGTAGTGCACCCAACGCGGGGTGTCCACGCTGATCACACCGGTGAAGTCGATCTTGTCGCCGGGAGTACACGGACCGACGTACGTGCTCGGGGACGCCCATGCGCGGGCGGTCACGTCGTCGTAGTCGGCCTCGTGCAGGCCATCGTTGTCGTTGTTGCCGTTGTCACCACACGTGACCGAGAAGTGGACCTTCTTCGACGTCGCGTGCTTCGGGCCGAGGACCTCGACGGCCTCCCAACCCTTGACGTTGTCCGTGAACTTGATGGCCTGGGACACGTTGATCGTCTTGACCCCGTTGCCCGCGACCTTCTTGGTCTGGACCTTGCCCTTGGACCCATTGCCGTGCAGCCAACGCCACGCGACCGTGGTCTTGCCCTTGAGCTTGACCTTGATCTGCGCGGAGAACTTGACGTTCACCGGGCACGAGCCCTCGTAGTCACGGACAGACGCCTTGGGCGTCGTGACCGAAACCGCGAGCGGCTTGGCCTTGGTGGCCCCGGCAGCCGTGGAGAGCGTGCCGGCCTTGGCCGTGGTCGCCGCCTGTGCGGGAGCGGCGGCCAGCCCCGCGACCATGGCGGCCAGCACCGCAGTCGTGGCGCCGAAGGCGGCCACTCTGCGAGCCAGTCCTGAGGACTTCATGTGAGAGTGCTCCATTCCGTGAGGGAAAAGGTGCGCTCGGGAACGGTCGCCACGCCGGCACACCCCGTGCCGAACCATATGGCAAAGCCCCCGTAAAGCTCCTTTACCTAATCACAGAACAGAATGCACTCTCAACACGCCCCAAAGGGGGTGAATGTCCGAAATCCCGGAAATTTTATGAGATGGACCAGGCGATTCCGTCCAGAATGTCGTGTTCGCTGACAACGACCTGCGGAAACGCGAAACGCCTCACGATGCGGTCCAGAATCAGGGCCCCCGCCCCAATCACATCGACTCGTCCTGGATGCATCACGGGAACTGCGGCGCGCTCACCATGCGTCATGGCGACAAGTCTGCGCGTCACGTTATGAACCTCTTCGGCGGAGAGAATCGCGTGATGAATCCGCTCCGGATCGTAAGCGGGCAGACCGAGCGCGATCCCCGCCACCGTCGTGACAGAACCCGCGAGGCCGACGAGCGTGCGCGCCTGCCGTACCGGGACCTCCGACTCGATCCTGTCGAGCGCGGCCTCGATGTCGGCGACCACCCGCTCGAGCGCCTCGGCCGAGGGCGGGTCGCCCGCGTCACGAAGGTGACGCTCGGTCAGCCGCACGCACCCGATGTCGACCGACAGCGCGCCCAGCACGTGGTCGGTGCCGACGACGAACTCCGTGGAGCCGCCCCCGATGTCGACCACCAGGTACGGCGGCAGCGGACCGTCCGGCACCCCCGTCTC
The DNA here is from genome assembly GCF_040648355.1 of Nonomuraea sp. NPDC049152. NCBI lineage: Bacteria > Bacillati > Actinomycetota > Actinomycetes > Streptosporangiales > Streptosporangiaceae > Nonomuraea > Nonomuraea sp. NPDC049152. Next base: position 39,252 of record NZ_JBEZDO010000031.1, read on the forward strand.
CAGTGACAGGTGCAGCAACCCCTTCGTCGCGCCGGTGAAGGACAGCTCGGCCTCCTCGGCGCCCGAGACCACCTCCGGCTCCACGCCGAAGATCTCGCGCACCCCGTCGACGAACTCCTGGCGGTTGTCCGCGTCACGCGTCGCGCTCGTCGCCACGACCCTGGTGGCGGTCGCGCCGTGCTGCTCGATCAGCTTGCGGTAGTCGCGCATGGCGGTGAACGTGCGCTCCAGCGCCTCCGGCGCGAGCCGTCCCGTCCTGTCGACGCCCTGGCCCAGCCTGACGATCTCCATGCGCCGTTCGACGTCGGTGAGCTCGCCGCACGAGATGTCGGCGATCAGCAGGCGGACGGAGTTGGTGCCGCAGTCGACGGCCGCCACACGCTTGACTGTCACTGCTCGTCCTCCACCCGCACACAGGGACCGTCGGCCCACCAATCGGGCAACGCCTCCAGCGCCTCCGCGCCGAACGGGTTGCCGCCTTTCACCGCCAGTTCGTGCGCGACCAGCGCGTGCAGGCACTTCACCCGGTACGGCATGCCGCCCGTGCTCTGCATGTCACGCGGCAGCGGCTCCATGCCCTCCTCCGCGGCGGCCTTGTCACGCCTGGCGATGTAGTCGTCGTGCGCGGCCTGGTAGGCGGCGGCCAGCTCGGCGTCGTCGGCCAGCCTGGCCTGCATCTCCTTCATCAGCCCCGAACCTTCGAGGGTGCCGATCGCGGAGGCGGCCTTGGGGCAGGTCAGGTAGTAGAGCGTGGGAAACGGGGTGCCGTCGGGCAGCCGCGGCGCCGTCTCGACCACGTCGGGGTTGCCGCAGGGGCAGCGGTGCGCGACCCTGCGCAGGCCCCGCGGCGGGCGTCCGAGCTGCTGCTCGACCGCCTCGATGTCATGGCTTTCCATCGTCCTTCTTCTCCTCGGCCGTGGCCGTGGCAGAGGCCTTGACGCCCTTGCCCGTGTCGGCCGCCTCGACCGACTCCCACAGCGTCTGGTACCAGGGCGGCGTGATCGCGGCCTGCTGCCGCGCGCCCGCCTGGGTCTGCTTCGGCCGGCTGTCGGCGACCATGTAGCACTTCTCGCCCGCGCCGCAGTAGTGGAGCCTGCGCCTGGCTTCGCGCTTGATGTAGTTGGGATCCTCGAGCTGCCTCTTGCGCTCGGCCAGCACGCGCTGCTCCTCCTGCTCCTTGGCCTTCTCGGCCTCCAGCTGGGCGATCGCGCGGCGCTGGGCGACGTATTCGCGCACGGGGTAGGCCAGGCTCATGGCGATAGCGCACACCACCACCGCGAGGATCGCGGCCCGTCCCGTCAACTGCGGTCGCTTCGCCACCTGTGCTCCCTCCGCCTCACTCCGCCGCTTCCCCTACCCAGGGTCGTGACCGCCTCCCCTGCGAGCCTCCCGGCCCACGGCCGCCGCTCCACCGCGAGTAGTCAGACCCTCGCGTCGGGCCGCCGACGGCAGGCCCCGGCCCGTGTCGCCGGCATTCGGCTCGCCCCCGACGCCGGACGGTCACTTGGTGGCCGCCCGTCCGACGGTCACCTCATGGCCAGCCGTCCGACGGTCGATCGATGGTCACCCCGGCTGACAGTCTGCCGGTGATCGCACGCCTGACGGTCACCTCGTCGCCGTCCGTCCGACGGTCTGCCGGTGATCGCCCGGTTGACGTCTGCCGGTGATCTCCCGTCCGACGGTCGGCCGGTTGACGGTTGGCCGGTTGACGGTCGGCCGGTGGTCGGCACCGGTCGGCCGTCTCGCCCGGAGGAGCCCCACGGAGCGGCCCGAACACCCGATGCCAGGGAAGCCCGTCCGGGCGAGCCCGGCGGGTCGGTCTCGGAAAGGTGCCCGAGACCTGGCGCCGGGCCGTACTCGAAACTAGCGCCGGAACCGCGGGAAAGCCGCGCGACCCGCGTAACGCGCGGCGTCGTCGAGGATTTCCTCGATGCGGAGCAGCTGGTTGTACTTGGCCACCCGGTCGGACCGGGCGGGTGCGCCCGTCTTGATCTGACCGCAGTTGGTCGCCACGGCCAGGTCGGCGATCGTGGTGTCCTCGGTCTCGCCCGAACGGTGGCTCATCATGCAGCGGTAGCCGTTGCGGTGGGCCAGGTCGACCGCGTCGAGCGTCTCGGTCAGCGTGCCGATCTGGTTGACCTTGACCAGCAGCGCGTTGGCGGTGCCCTCGGCGATGCCGCGGGCCAGCCGCTCGGGGTTGGTCACGAACAGGTCGTCGCCGACCAACTGGACCTTGTCGCCGAGCGCCTTGGTGATCTTGTTCCAGCCTTCCCAGTCGCTCTCGTCGAGCGGGTCCTCGATGGAGACCAGCGGGTAGGACTCGACCAGGTCGGCGTAGAAGGCGATGAGCTCGTCGGCCGACAGGCCCTTGCCGTCGATGGTGTAGACGCCGTCCTTGTGGAACTCGGAGGCGGCCACGTCGAGCGCGAGCGCCACGTCCTCGCCGGGCGTGTAGCCCGCGCGCTCGATGGCGACCAGGATCAGGTCGAGGGCGTCACGGTTGGAGGGCAGGTTGGGGGCGAAGCCGCCCTCGTCGCCCAGGCCGGTGGCGTAGCCCTTCTCCTTCAGCACGCCCTTGAGCGCGTGGTAGACCTCGGTGCCGACGCGGACGGCCTCGCGGAACGTCTCGGCGCCGATCGGCGCGATCATGAACTCCTGGATGTCCACGTTGGTGTCTGCGTGGGCACCGCCGTTGAGGATGTTCATCATCGGGACGGGCAGCACGTGCGCGTTGGGGCCGCCGACGTAGCGGAACAGCGGCAGGTCGGCGCTGTCGGCCGCGGCCTTGGCCACGGCCAGCGACACCCCGAGGATGGCGTTGGCGCCCAGCTTGGCCTTGTTGGGCGTGGCGTCCAGATCGATCATGATCTGGTCGATGATGCGCTGCTCGTCGGCGTCGATGCCGAGGATCTCGTCGGCGATCTCGTCGGTGACACCTAGCACGGCCTTCTCGACGCCCTTGCCGCCGTAGCGCTCGTCGCCGTCGCGGAGCTCCACGGCCTCGAACGCGCCGGTGGAGGCGCCGCTGGGGACCGCTGCGCGGCCTGTGCTGTTGTCGTCGAGGAGGACCTCGACCTCGACCGTCGGGTTGCCCCGGGAGTCGAGGATCTCGCGGGCGGAAACGGCCTCGATGGAAGCCACGTCAGGCGCTCCTAGAGTCGAAGGGCGGTTTGCCATGAAAGCCTATCGACCCTTGCCAGCTGGTACGCCATCGAGGCTCCACATCCTCATGCCGTCTCCGTTGACGCCCGCCACCACGACGGGCTTGCCGCCGACCGTGCCCGTGGCGACGGCGCTCACCTTGCCCGAGCCCATCACGGTGGCGACGGGCTCGCAGGTCCGGAGGTCCCACACGCGCACCCCGGCGCCCGCGCCGATGAGCTTGTCCCCGCTGCTCGTCAGGTGGGCAGTGGACTGGCTGACCTGGCAGGTCGGGCCTACGCCGTCGAAGTCGACGACGTCCACGCCTACGCGCAGCTGTACGGCCAGCCTCCCCTGCTCGGTGGCATGGACGGCGACCGCGCCCTTCTGGTCGCGGAACTCCGGCTTCAACGCCGACCACGGCCGCCAGCGGATGACGCGGCCCTTGACGGTGTTGATGAACACGCTCTCGCCGTCCCCCACCGTGGACACGCTCTCGACCGCCGCTCCTGAGTAGAACGAGCCCGTCCTCTTGCGCGTCGCCAGATCCCATGCCTGCACCCCGCCCTCCGGGCAGCCCACCACGACCGCGGCGCCCTCCGGCCTCGGGACGACGGCGAAGTGCGGCGTTCCCTTGCAGACGGGAATCGACTGCACGGGCGCGGAGCCGCCGGGGTACCACCAGCGCACCGTGCCGTCGTCGGCCCCCCACACCAGCGCCTGCCCATCGCCCATGGCGGCGAAGGCCAGCGAGTCGACGCCGCGGACGCGCTGCGGGACCCGGGCCAGCATCCGGCCCTTGACCGGGTCCCACACGCTCAGCAAGGCCGTCGACGAGTCGACGGCGGCCACGACGGCCGACCCGTTGCTCTCGCCGACGGCCACCGCCTCCACCACTCCCTTGCCGAACGCCGCCCCCACCTGTCTGCCGAAGGCAGGGGCGGGCGCGGAGGACGGGCTGCCGGCGGTGCTCGTGACCACCGGGCCCGAGGACCCTCTCTGGCCCTGCCATACGAGGCCCAGGGCCAGTCCCCCGACCAGTGCCACGCCCACGCCTGCCACCACGACCGGGCGGCGCCGTCGTGCCGGGGCCGTGTGCCGAGCCCTGTGCGACGGTCGGCGAGAGGCGCCGCGGGCGGCGGCCGCGGCCTTGGCGTGGAAGGCGTCGTCGGCTGTGGAGCCGTCCAGGAGGGACTGCAGCACGTCGTCGGCCGAGGGGCGAGCGCCCGGCTCCTTGTCCAGGCACGCGGCCAGCAGCGAGCGCAGCGGCTCCCCGATCCCGCGCAGGTCAGGCTGCGCGGTGAGGATGCGGTGCATCACCGCGGGGATCGACTCCCCGGCGAACAGGGCCTTGCCGGTGGCGGCGAAGGCCATGGTGGTCGCCCACGCGAACATGTCGGAGGCGGGGCCGGCCGGATGTCCCGCGATCTGCTCGGGCGACATGTAGCCGGGGGTGCCGACCACGCTGGAGGCGGTGGTTCCCGCGTCCATGGCCTTGGCGATGCCGAAGTCGATCACTCTGGGCCCGTCGGGGCCGATGAGCACGTTGCTCGGCTTGAAGTCGCGGTGCACGATGCCCGCCCGGTGGATGGCGGCCAGCGCGGCCGCCGTGCCGACGGCCAGCCGCTCCACCGCGCCGTCGGTGCGTGGGCCCTCCTTCGCGACCAGTTCCTGCAGCGAAGGGCCCTCGACGTACTCACTGACGATGTACGGCCTGCCCGCCATCAGACCCGTCTCGATCACTTTGGCGGTCGAGAACGCGGCCACCCGCGCGGCGGTCGCGCCCTCCTGCAGGAACCTGCGCGTGGCGTGCTGGTCGCCGAGCAGCCTGGCGTGCAGGAGCTTCACCGCGACCCTGCGGCCGTCGGGTCCCTCCCCCAGGAACACCGAACCCTGACCGCCGTCGCCGATCCCGCCGAGCAGGCGATAATCGCCCACCTCGTGCGGCTCACCAGCGTGCAATCGCCTCAATTCCCCCATGCCGGACGATCCTGGCATCAGGGAAGGCCGTTCGCTACCGGGTCTCCCAGGCTTCCACCCGATCGCGGTACGTCCTGGCCGCGGCCCGCAGCTCGGCTTCGGCGTCGAGCCCCGCCTGCTGCGCCCGCCGTACCAGGTCGAACAGCTCCCTGGCCACGCCCTGGCCGACGGCGTGGGCCAGGCCCTCGGGCGCGCCCGCGCTCTCGGCCCTCCGGATCAGCTGCGCGGCGAGGGAAAGGGCAGGCTGGCCCATCGGCACCCCGTCGAACAGGTCCTTGCCCTCCCGCTCGGTGGCCTTGATGGCCTCCCAGTTGGCGTTGACCTCGTCGGCGCTCTCGACGATCACGCTGCCGAACACGTGGGGGTGGCGCCGCACCAGCTTGGTGACGATCGCGTCGGCCACGTCGTCGATGTCGAAGCCCTCGGCCACCCGTGAATGGAAGGCGACCTGCAGCAGCACGTCGCCGAGCTCCTCGCGCAGCGCGGAGTAGTCGCCCCGCTCGACGGACTCCTGGACCTCGTAGGCCTCCTCGATCAGGTAGGGCACGAGAGAGGAGTGGGTCTGCTTGCGGTCCCACGGGCACTCGGTGCGCAGCCTGTCCATCACCGCGACCAGGTCGAGGACGCGGGCGCCAGGCAGGTCGTAGGAGCCGGGGACGACCTCGATCACCGGCGGGTCGTCGAGCGCGAGAGCGGCGTGGCCGACGGCGCGCATGAAGTGCTCGTCCTCGGTGGCCAGCCAGACCACCGTGCCGTCGACGGCCTGCCGTACGAGGGCGGCGTGGTCGGGGACGACCACCTCCACCTCGATGCCCGCCTCCGCCAGGAACGGCAGCTGCGGGTGGTCCTCGGAGGCGGTCAGCACCCGCCCCGACGCCAGCGCCCGCCACGCCTGGTGGCTGAGCACTCCTGGCGCGACGCGCGGCGAGGTGGTGACGACGACGAGCGGCATCTCAGCCCTGGGCGGCGGAGGTCAGCTTGCCGAAGCGGCCCGCGTCGACGAAGCCCTTGTTGGGGTCGAAGGTGCCGTAGCGGGGGCTGTAGGTGATCTTGATGGCCGCGGCCTCCTGGATCAGCCTCTGCTGGCCGCGCTGCTGGGCGGCCTGGTCGGTGCCGCCGCCGTACTGCTGCATCAGCTTGGAGATGGCGATCGAGGTGCCGAGCCACTGGCGGGTGTAGGCCGGCGGGACGCCCTGGACGAGCGTCTTCTGCTCCAGCGCCTCCAAGCCGCCCTGCGCGGCGATGAACTGGTCGATCTCGCCGTCGGTGACCTTGGTGCCCGCCCTGGCGGCCAGCTGCCTGAACTGCTCGACGTTGACCATCTGCAGCAGCGCGTACTGCGTGACGGGCAGCTGCAGCTGCGACTGCGGGATCTTGGCCTTGGCAAGCGCCTCTTCGAGCTGCTTGACGTGCGTGTTCAGATCGCTGGCCGCGATGCGCTCGTCGCCGACGATGGCCGCGGAACCGGCCTGCACGGGCGACGAACAGGCGGTCACCGCGACACCCAGCGCGGCGACGGCCACGGCCACTCGAATCGACTTCACCCTTGATCCCTTCGCGATCCAGCGCGCTGCCCGAGCCGATTGTGGACGGTACGGGCGCGCGTTTCTCGTCGGTTACTTTACCCTCGCCGGTTCGAGGAACATGACCTCGACCAGGTCGGAGCACCATTTCAGCAGTTCCAGGTCGCGCAGCGGCACCCCACCCAGCGGCTTGGTCTTCGGCGCGGGCACGAGCAGCGTCTCCGCGGCCTGCTTGTAGATCGCCTTCTTGTAGAGGCGGTCCAGCCTGACCTGCTGCGACTCCTTCAGCACCACGGGGCCGAACTTGATGTTCTGGCCCTGGAGCGTCACGTCCGTCAACCCCGCCAGGCGAGCCTTGAGCCGGAAGCGCGCGACCGCCAGGAGGTTCTCCACCTCGACGGGCGGCTTGCCGTACCGGTCGGTGAGCTCGTCGCGCACCTCGTCGATGTTGATCTCGGCGGTGATGGCGGCGATCCGCTTGTACGCCTCCAGGCGCAGCCGCTCCGAGGTGACGTAGTCGTGCGGGATGTGCGCGTTGATGGGCAGCTCGACCTTGACGTCCTGGTGCTCCTCCTCGACCTCGACGCCCGACAGCTTGGCCTTCTGCTCCTGGACCGCCTCCGCCATGAGCCTGACGTACAGGTCGAAGCCGACTCCGGCGATGAATCCCGACTGCTCGGCGCCGAGCACGTTGCCCGCGCCGCGGATCTCCAGGTCCTTCATCGCGACGTACATGCCCGCGCCCATCTCGGTGTGCTGGGAGATGGTGGCGAGGCGCTCGTGCGCGGTCTCGGTGAGCGGCTTCTCCGGCGGGTACAGGAAGTAGGCGTAGCCGCGCTCACGCCCCCGGCCGACGCGGCCGCGCAGCTGGTGGAGCTGGGACAGGCCGTAGTTGTCCGCCCTGTCCACGATCAGCGTGTTGGCGTTGGGCACGTCGAGGCCCGACTCGACGATCGTGGTGCAGACGAGCACGTCGTACTCGCGCTCCCAGAAGCCGACCATGATCTTCTCGAGCTGGTGCTCGTTCATCTGGCCGTGCGCCACCGCGATGCGCGCCTCGGGGACCAGCTCCTTCAGCCTGGAGGAGACCCTGTTGATCGAGGCGACCCTGTTGTGGACGAAGAAGATCTGCCCGTCGCGCATGAGCTCGCGTCTGATCGCCGCGGTGAGCTGCTTCTCGTCGTACGGCCCGACGAAGGTCAGGATCGGGTGCCGCTCCTCCGGCGGGGTCAGGATCGTCGACATCTCGCGGATGCCCGTCAGGCCCATCTCCAGCGTGCGCGGGATCGGCGTGGCCGACATCGCCAGCACGTCGACCTGCGTGCGCAGGTGCTTCATGGCCTCCTTGTGCTCGACGCCGAAGCGCTGCTCCTCGTCGATGATGATCAGGCCGAGGTCCTTGAAGCGGACCTCGGGGCTGAGCAGCCTGTGCGTGCCGATCACCAGGTCGACCTGGCCGGCCTTGAGCCCTTCGAGGGTCGCCTTGACCTCGCCGTCGGTCTGGAAGCGGGAGATGGGCTTGACGCTCACGGGGAAGCTGGAGAAGCGCTCGCTGAACGTCGACAGGTGCTGCTGCACCAGCAGCGTCGTCGGCACGAGCACCGCGACCTGCTTGCCGTCCTGCACCGCCTTGAACGCCGCCCGCACCGCGATCTCGGTCTTGCCGTAACCGACGTCGCCGCAGACCAGCCTGTCCATCGGGACGGGCCGCTCCATGTCGCGCTTGACCTCGTCGATGGCCTCCAGCTGGTCGCCCGTCTCGGCGTAGGGGAAGGCGTCCTCCATCTCCCTCTGCCACGGCGAGTCGGGCGCGAACGGGTGGCCCGGGCTGGCCATCCGCGCGCTGTAGAGGCGGATCAGCTCGCCGGCGATCTCCTTGACGGCCTTCTTCGCCCTCGACTTGGCCTTGGCCCAGTCGGCGCCGCCCATCCTGTTGAGCGTGGGCGCCTCGCCGCCGACGTAGCGCGTCACCTCGTCGAGCTGGTCGGTCGGCACATAGAGGCGGTCGCCCTTGGCGTACTCGATGACCAGGTACTCGCGGGTGGCGCCCTGCACGGTCCGCTGGACCATCTCGATGTAGCGGCCCACGCCGTGCTGCTCGTGCACCACGTGGTCGCCGACCTTGAGCTGCAGCGGGTCGACCATGTTCCGCCGCCTGCTGGGCAGGCGGCGCATGTCCTTGGTGCTCGCCTTCTGCCCCACCAGGTCCAGATGGGTCAGTACGGCGAGCCCCGACGTCACGAAGCCGTGCTCGATGAGCCCGGTCGAGACGTGCACCACCTTCGGCTCGGGCGCCCTGTCCAGATATCTCGACAGGCGAGCGGGAACGTCCACGCCCTTGAGCAGCTCGACCATCCGCTCGGCCGACCCCATGCCCTCACTGAGCAGGACGACGGCCTTGTCCTCGCCCAGCCAGCCCTTGATGTCTGCCAGCGCCTTCTGGGTGTCGCCCCGGTAGGACTCGCTGTCCTGCGCGTCGAGCTCGACGCCCTCGCCGAAGGGCGCCATCGTCCACCACGGCAGGCCGAGCGAGTCGGCCTGCTCGCGGACCTCCTCCAGCGTGCGGAAGGCCGCCGCGTCGAGGTCGATCGGCGCCTCGCCGCCGGCCGCCGCGTTGATCCACGACGCTTCGAGGAACTCCTGGCTGGTCCTGACGAGCTCCTCGGCCCTGCCCCTGATGCGCTCGGGATCGCACACGAACACCGCCGCCGTCGACGGCAGGTGGTCGATCAGCAGGTCCATCTCGCCTGCGAGCACGGGCGCGAACGCCTCCATGCCCTCGACCGGCATGCCCTCGGCCAGTTGGTCGAGCACCTCGGCCAGCGAGGGGTGCTCGACGGCCAGCTCCGCCGCCCTGGCCCTGACCTCGTCGGTCAGCAGCAGCTCGCGGCACGGCGGCGCGAACAACCCGTCGTCGGCCGCCTCGAGCGAGCGCTGGTCGGCGACCTTGAACCAGCGGATCTCCTCCACCGTGTCGCCCCAAAACTCCAGACGCAGCGGGTGCTCCTCCGTCGGGGGGAACACGTCGAGCAGGCCGCCGCGCACGGCGACCTCGCCGCGCTTCTCGACCATGTCGACCCTGGCGTAGCCGTTCTGGATCAGCCGCGCGACCACGTCGTCCAGGTCGACGTCGTCGCCCGCCTTGAGGCGGATCGGCTCCAGGTCGCCCAGGCCCTTCACGATCGGCTGCAGCAGCGCGCGGATCGGCGCGACGATGACCGACAGCGGCCCCGCCGTCGCGTCGCCCCGCACCGGGTGCGCCAGCCTCCTCAGTACGGCCAGCCGCTGCCCCACCGTGTCGCTGCGCGGCGACAGGCGCTCGTGCGGCAGCGTCTCCCACGTGGGGAAGACGGCCACGGTGCCCGGCTCGATGAGGCTGGTCAGCGCGGCGGCCAGGTCCTCGGCCTCACGGCCCGTCGCGGTGACGGCCAGGACGGTGCGCTGGTCGTGCTCGGCCAGCGCGGCCACCCCGAAAGGGCGCAGCGCAGCAGGCGCGATCAACGACGCGTCGCCGCCCTTGTTCAGGGCGGCTGTCAGCTTCGGGTCGGCGGAGACAAGGTCAAGCAGTCCGGACAGACTCATCAGATACGCCCTCAAGCCCCACGACGGCAACACGACTACCCCCGGCCGAGTGAGGTCGCGGGGGTCTGTCCGACCAGACTACTTCCACCACAGGCCCGCCTTCCCACCCAAAGCCGAGGACGCCGGGCGGCGTCTCCCGGAGAGCCGCCGCCTCCGGTCCGTTCGCGGCCCACCCTGAGGACGCCCGCCGGAGTTCCAAGAAGAGCGCCCGCTTGAAGGGAAACCCAGGAACGGGCAGGAAATCCCTAACGGCTCGCGATTGTGTGATTACTCTGTGTGATATGGCTGACGTGTGGTCGGTCGCCAGAGGCGACCTCTTCGAGCAGCGGATCCGCGAGCAGTGGACCGAGCAACTGGGGCGCAGGCTCGACCTGCTCGTCGCCGGGTGTGCCCACGACCCGCCACCCTCCCTCGACACGATCGACGCCAGGATCATCGGCATCGACGAGGACCTGCCCGCCATCAGGGCGCTCATGACCGAGCGAGCCGACCTCGACTCGTGGTCGCTCGGCGACCTCCGCTCGGTCCCCGTCCCTCCGCGCTCGTTCGACGCCATCCAGGTGACCTTCCTCGTCGAGCGCATCCACCACGCGGAGCTCGTCCTCGACCGGCTGCTCAACGGCCTGCGCCCAGGCGGTCTCCTGTTGCTGCGCATGCGCGACAGGTCCACCGCCTACGGCCTGTGCGACAGGCTCACCCCCGGGTGGGTCCGCCGCCTGCTGTGGTCGCGCCTGTCGAAGCGCGAGAGCATGTGCCCGCTGCCCGCCGTCTACGAGCCGGTCTCCTCCCGCGAGGGCATGCACGCCTTCTGCCTCATGCGCGGCTTGATGGTCAGTGACGACGTGTCCTCGACCAGCGGCCCCGCCATGGCAGGCATCGGCTCGGCGATCGTGCGCCTGGTCGACAAGCTGTCGCGCGGAAGGTTCACCTCTTCCTACGACGAGGTGACGATGGTCATTAGGAAGCCCCAGAATCATTTCGCCCGGTTGATATGACGGGGTAAGGTATATCCGACTAAGTCGATCGGAAATGTGGAGCGATGACGGCGAACCTCCAGTGGACCCCCGACCCGCGCGAGCTCGCCGACCTTGAGTTGCTGCTCTCCGGCGCCTTCCACCCCCTGACCGGCTTCCTCGGCCATGACGACCTCCACGAGGTCGAAGAGCACGGCACCCTCGCCGACGGCAGGCCGTGGCCCGCGCCGGTGACGCTGCGCGTCCCCGAGGCCAAGCAGGGCGACACGGTCACGCTGCTCGACCCCGAGGGGGTGGCGCTCGCCGTCCTCACGGTGGCGGAGACGGGGCACGACGACCTGGTGTCCGGTCCTGTCGAGGCGCTCGGCGCGGCCGAGCACGGTCCCTTCGCCAGGCTGCGCCGCCTTCCCGCCGAGGTGCGCGAGGAGCTGGCGGGCCGCCCCGCACTGGCCGTCACCATGCGCGGCCCGCTCGACGATCTCAGCACCCAGGAGATCATGGCCGTCGCCGAGGAGCTCGAAGGCATCGTCCTGCTGCTCCCCCTGGCGTACGGCGAAGGCGGCCCCGCGGTGGTCAGAGCCGCGCTGAAGGCCCGCGAGAAGCTGCCCGAGGACACGATCGTGGTCTCGGTGCCGCTCGCCCCTCGCGAGGACCGGGAGATCGACCTGGAGCTGCGCGAGCACGTCGCGGCCGCCTACGGCGCGGCCGAGCACCTGGCCGGCCCCGAGCCCGTCACGCTGCCCGGGCCGCCCCATCGCAGGGGCGTCGTGGTGTTCTTCACCGGCCTGTCGGGTTCCGGCAAGTCGACCATCGCCCGCGGCCTGCGCGACGCCCTGCTGGAGCTCGGCACCCGCACGGTCACCTACCTCGACGGCGACGTGGTGCGCCACCTGCTGTCCAAGGGACTGACCTTCTCCAAGGCCGACCGCGACCTCAACATCCGCCGCATCGGCTTCGTCGCCGCCGAGGCCGCGCGGCACGGCGGGCTGGCCATCTGCGCCCCCATCGCGCCCTATGCCACCACCCGCGAGGAGGTACGCGGGCTCGTCGAGTCCGTCGGCGCCGACTTCCTGCTCGTGCACGTCTCCACACCGTTGGAGGAGTGCGAGCGCCGCGACCGCAAGGGCCTGTACGCCAAGGCCCGCGCGGGCGAGATCCCCGAGTTCACCGGCATCTCCGACCCTTACGAGGAGCCGGAGGACGCCGACCTGGTCATCGACACCACGCACATCTCGATCGGGGCCGCCGTCTCGCGGGTCCTCGACACGCTTCGAAGCGGAGGATGGGTTCGTTGATCGATTTCCCCCTGGTGGCAGGGTCGTTCCTGGTCGCGATCGTCGTCGGGCTGACCGGCATGGGCGGCGGCGCGCTGATGACGCCCATGATGATGCTCTTCTTCAACGTCCCTCCGCTGGCCGCGGTCTCCAGCGACCTGGTCGCCTCGGCCGTCATGAAGCCCGTCGGCGGCCTGGTCCACCTGCGCAGGGGCACCGTCAACCTGCGCCTGGTCGGCTGGCTGTGCGCGGGCTCGGTGCCCGCCGCCTTCAGCGGGGTCTTCCTGGTCAGGGCGTTCGGCGACGGCGCGGCCGTCCAGCAGGCCGTGAAGGTGTCGCTGGGCGTCGCGCTCCTCCTGGCCGTCGCGGGCCTGGTGCTGAAGACCTGGCTCGGCGACAAGGGAGGCTCGTCGAGCGCCCGCGACATCGTCGTGCGCCCTATTCCGACTGTACTGGTCGGTATCGTCGGCGGTGTGGTGGTCGGCGTCTCCTCAGTCGGCTCAGGATCACTGATCATCGTTGCGCTGCTGGCCCTCTACCCCGCGCTCAAGGCCAACCAGCTCGTGGGCACCGACCTGGTGCAGGCCGTACCCCTCGTCGGCGCGGCGGCGCTCGGCCATCTGTTCTTCGGTGACTTCCAGCTCGACCTCACGGTCTCGCTGCTGATCGGCTCGATCCCCGGCGTCTACCTCGGCGCGCGGATCTCGGCGTGGGCGCCGGGCGGGGCGATCAGGGCGCTGCTGGCCGTGGTGCTGCTCGCGTCGGCGCTCAAACTCCTGAACGTGCCCAACACGGCCATGCTCTGGATCGTGGGCGCGGCCGCGGTCCTCGGCGGCGCGGCCCTCACGGTCGCGGCACGGTCGTCGCGGAGAAGTGAGGATCCTTTGCGAGTGCCGTGAAGGCGCGCGCGGCCCCCGGATCGGTGTCGAACCTGGTGTCGCCCCTCGGCGCGCGCGGAGAGTCGAAGTAGACCAACGCCTTGATCTGCGGATAGCGCCTGACCTGCGCCCGCGCCGATTCGAAGAAGGCGCGCTTGCGGTCAGGGGAGAACACGCCCCACTCCGCGATCATGATGGGCTTGCCGGGGAAGCGCCACTGCATCCATCGGTAGAAGCCCGGCCAGCGCGGGTAGTCCTTGCGGGTCTTGTTCACCAGCCCGTCGAAGTCGCGGACCATGGCGTCGGCGTAGGGGTCCATCGCCACCCAGTCGACCACGTCGTCGCCGGGGTAGAGCTGCTCGAACCACGGCTGCGAGGCCCAGTTGGGCGCGCCCATGTAGGTCATGACCGTGATCGCGTTCTTGACCCCCTTCTCGCGAAGCCGCTGCACGACGTGGCGGAACATCGCGGCGTAGTCCGGGGCCGTCATGCCGGAGCCGGGGTTCGGCCTGACGTCGTCCTCAGGCTCGTGGTGGACGGTGAGGAAGAACCGCTCGGGGAAGGTCTCCCTGATGTGGTCGGCCAGCCGGTCGATGCGCCGGTCGAGCGCCCCGTCGGCGATCGCGGCCCAGGTGGTGTCGAACGACGGCTTCCAGTTGACCAGCAGCATCCTGGGGTGGGCGGGATCGCGGGCGAGCGCGATCTCCCTGCCGGTCGGGAACAGTTCCTTGCCTCGATGGTAGACGTGCAGGATGTCGGCGGTGCGGCCCATCCGCTCCTCCGCGTTGGCCAGCCCCGTGTCGGGCGGCAGCCCCGTGAAGATCTCGGGCGCGATCCCCCACCACGCGCCGCAGGACGGGATGAGCTTGGCCGTGACCTCGCAGGCCGGCGACTCGGTGATGCCCAGCAGGCCGTTGATCCTCGCCTCGACCTGGGTGTCCGCCTGCGTCGGCCGGGCCGTACCCGAGGCCGTGGAACAGGCGGGCAGTACGGCGAGCAGAATCAGGGCCGTTGCTTTTCTCAGACGCAAGTCGTCTCCACTCCCCTCGATATTCGTGTCAACCCCCGCCGCGTTGCCGGTCCACACTGCCACGCCTGCCACCTGCGGGGTCACGAATTTCCCGGATCACCAACACCGACATTTCGCGGTAATTCGCGATATTTAACGGGGGTGCCGGGAGAAAATCTTCAGTATTCAACCGTGGAAATATCTGTCCGCCCTATAGTGACGTGACCCCAGTGACTCACAGTCGCGTAGCGACTACAGGGAGATTGCTCTTGATGTCCTCCGGCGCGGACCTGGCCGAGCACGTCTCACTGCTACGCAGGCGCAAGGCCCTGTTCCTCGCCTGTCTACTCACCGGGCTGCTCGGCGGACTCGCGCTGCTGCGCCTCACCCCGCCCGCCTACACCGCCACGACCCAGGTCCTCGTCGCCTCCACCGGCGTGCAGGAGCAGCCCAACCAGGTGACGGGCAGGCAGCGTGAGGCGCTCAACCTCGACACCGAGGCCCAGATCGCCCAGTCGACGGTCGTGGCTGCCAAGGCGGCGGCGGTGCTGAAGGCCACCCCATCGCCGGCGCAGGTGACCGTTCCGCCCAACTCCTCCGTGCTGTCCATCGCGGTCACCGCCGACACCCCCGCCATCGCCGCCGCGCAGTCGCGCGCCTACGCCCAGGCCTACCTCGAACAGCGCACCGAGACCGCGCAGGCCGCGCTCGCCACCCAGCTCAAGGCCCTGGTCGCCAAGCTGAAGCAGGTCAACACCAGCCTGGGCAAGGTGGTAGGCGAGCTGGCCGAGCTCCGCAAGGGCAGCGCCGCGCACACCATCGCGGCCCAGCGGCAGAACGTGCTGGCCAGGCAGGTCTACAGCCTCACGATGAAGTACGACTCGCTGAAGACCGTCGCGGTGACGCCCGGCTACGTCATCAGCCAGGCGGCCGAGCCGACCGCGCCCAGCTCGCCCAGCCTCCCGCTCTACCTCGGCAGCGGCCTGATGCTCGGGCTGCTGTCGGGCGCGGCCGCCGCCTACGCGCGCGACCTGCTCGACAGACGACTGCGTACGGCAGGCGACGTCGAACGGCTGACCGGGCTGCCCGTCCTCGCCGACCTGTCGGGACCGGCCGACTCCCTGGCGCTGCACGAGCTGGCCGCCTCCGTGGTGGCCACGTGCCCTGGGCCGCGGCTGCTGCTGCGCCCGGTGCCGTCGACGCTCGGCTCCACGGCGGTCACGCGGCCGCTGTCGGCCGCCGCGCCCGTCACCGTGCTCACCGGCTCCGACGTCGGCGATCTGGCCAGGGCCGACGGGGCGCTGCTGCTGGTCGGGCTCGGCGCGGCTCGAGCGGACGACGTGGCGCTCGCCGTACGACGGCTGGAGCGGCACTCGGTGCCCGTCATCGGGGCGGTCACCGTCACGGGCACGGCGCCCGCCGCCCCACAGAAGCCGGCACCCTCGAAGCTCACCGCCGGCCTGCCCACGCCGCTCGTCCCCGCCCCCGGCTCCGCCCCCGCGCGGCGGCCCCAGCGGAAGATCAGCCCCGCCACCGGCGACATCCTCGCGAACGGCGGCGCGGACGGTCCGCCAGGGCGCAAGACCGAATCGGCGGAGACGTCCCCGATCCCCCAGGTGTCCGACACGTGACGGTGCGGGACCCCCGCCCAGACAGCCGGGCAGCGTGGCCGATCGCGGCCCTGCTGGTCGGCTATCCCGTGTGGTGGGCGCTCGGCTTCGGGGGCCTCGCGGTGATCGTCCTGGCCTTCCCCATGGCGTGCGTCCTGTGGCGAAGGCGGCCGATCACGCTGCCGCGCGGCCTGGGCCTGTGGGCGCTCCTGCTGGCCGGCTACCTGCTCAGCGCGCTGATGCTGACCGAGATGCCACAGGACACCTACGGCGAGTTCGGCGCGGGCCGGATCATCGGCTACCTCATGCGCCTCGCGCTCTACGTCTCGCTCCTGATCATGGTGCTCTACCTCGGCAACCTCACCGAGCGGGAGCTCCCGCAGCTGCGCCTGGTCAGGATGCTCGGCGTGCTGTTCGTCACCACCGTGGCGGGCGGCCTGCTCGGCGTGCTGTTCCCCTCGTTCGCCTTCACCTCCCCGATCGAACACGTCCTGCCGCGCTGGATCGGCGGCAACGACTTCGTCCAGAACCTGATCCACCCCACCGCCGCCCAGATGCAGAGGGTGCTCGGCCACGCCTCGCCGCGGCCCGAGGCGCCCTTCGAATGGGCCAACGCCTGGGGCAGCAACCTGTCGGTGCTGCTCATCTGGTTCGTGGTCGGCTGGTGGGTGTACGGCGGGCCGCGCAGGAAGGCCGTGACCGTCATGGTCGTCGCGGCGGCGGCCGTACCCGTCGTCTACTCGCTCAACAGAGGCCTGTGGATCGGCCTCGGCCTGGCCGCGCTCTACCTCGTGGTCAGGGTCGGCGGGCGCACCCGCTGGGCGATCTGCGCGGCCGGCGCGCTCGGCGCCGTGGTGTTCGCCGCCAGCCCGCTGGCCGACCTGGTCGTCCAGCGCCTGGACAACCCCCACAGCAACGACATCAGGGCCTTCACCGTGGCCGCCACCATCCAGGCGGCCGCGGGCTCGCCGTTCATCGGCTACGGCAACACCCGCAACGCCACGGGCAACCACCGCACGATCACCACGGGCAAGACCGACTGGTGCCGGGAGTGCGGACACCCGCCCTTGGGCAGCGACGGCCAGCTCTGGCACCTGATCATCACGCAGGGTTTCGTGGGCGCCGCGCTCTACGTCGCCTTCTTCCTCGGCGCGATCCGCCGCCACTGGCCCGACCGCAGCCCCATCGGCCTGGCGGGCGTGCTGGTGATGATCCTCGTGCTGCTCTACATGTTCGTCTACGACGGCCTGGTCACGCCGCTCATCCTCTATCTCATCTCCTTCGCCCTCCTGTGGAGGAACACATATGCGTGACGCCCGCATCAGGCTGCGTTATCTCGGCCAGACCATCCGCCTGCTGTACCCGGGGCCAGGCGCGCCGCACGCCTACAGCCTGCTGCCGCACGCCCTGCTCCCCCGGCGGCTGCGCCCGCGCCGCTGGTGGCACGCGCCCCTCGGGCCGAAGGTCATGCTGCCCGTGGAGGGCTCGATCGAGAGCCACCTGGGCGAGGTGTTCGGCGCCCCCGTCCGCGCGGTCCTCCACGTACGGCCCGCCCGCAGAGCCAACCGCAAGCCCATCCTCGAACTCCACTCCGGCGGTTCGCTGATGGCCTTCGCGAAGATCGGCGACACGCCCAGGTCCCGCGAGCTCATCACCAACGAGGCCGCCGCGCTGAAGAAGCTCGCCGACCTGCCGCTGAAGACCGTCGTGCCGCCGGTCGTGCTCTACCACGGGATGTGGAACGGGCTCGCCGTCCTCGTCATCTCCGCCCTCCCCGTACGGCGGGCCCGCGTCGCGCCCGCGCTGCTGACGGCGGCCGTCGAGGAGATCGCGGCCACCGGCGGCCCCGCGGGACCCGCCTGGCACGGCGACCTGTCGCCATGGAACATCGCGCCCACCGGCGACGGCCGCCTCCACGTGTGGGACTGGGAACGCTACGAGGTCGGCGTGCCGCCCGGCTTCGACGCCGTCCACCACCTGTTCCAGCGAGCGCTGCGCCGCATGCCGCCCGACCAGGCCGCCAAGGCATGCCTGGCCCAGTCGGGGCGCGCGCTCGCGCCGCTCGGGCTCTCGACGGCCCAGGCGCGGCTGACCGCGATCCGTTACCTCATCGCGCTCGCCGACCGGCACGTCGCCGACGGCCACGAGCCCCTGGGCCCGCCCTCGTCCTGGCTCAACCCGCTCGTCGATCACCAGGAGCTGCTCCTATGAACGCCATGAAGCACTCTGTCATGTCCGTCTCCCGCACCACGGGACGGCTGACCTCCGGCGGCCGGCTGCTGCCCTCCTTCCTGATCATGGGAGCCCAGCGCTGCGGCACCACCTCGCTCTACCGCGCGCTCGCCCAGCACCCGCTCCTGCTCAAGCCCGTGCTGCACAAGGGCGTCCACTACTTCGACATGGGCTACGGCAAGGGCCCGTCCTGGTACCAGGGACACTTCCCGCTGAAGATGAGCGCGGTGCTTCTCAAGACGAGGTACGGCATGCAGCCCCTGGCCTTCGAGTCGGCCCCCTACTACCTGTTCCACCCGCTGGCCGGCGAGCGGATCGCCAGAGACCTGCCAGGCGTGAAGCTGATCGTGCTGGTGCGCGACCCCGTCGAGCGGGCCTTCTCCGCGCACTCCCACGAGCTGGCGCGCGGGTTCGAGACCGAGTCGCACTTCGAGTACGCGGTGGAGCTGGAGGTCAGGCGGCTGGCGGGAGCGGACCAGCAGCTGCGCTCCCAGCCGTACTCGGCTCACTACTCGCACCGTCACCACGCCTACCTGGCCCGCGGGCGGTACGCCGAGCAGCTCAACCGGCTGGAGCCGCTGTTCGGGCGCGACCGGATCCTCGTCCTCGACAGCCACGTGTTCTTCACCGAGCCCGAGCGGGCCTACAACCAGGTGCTGGAGTTCCTCGAGGTGCCCGCGATGGGCAAGCCGGTGTTCGAGCGGCACAACGGCAGGTCCAGGCCCAAACCGCTGCCCGAGTCGGTACGGCAGACGCTGATGGAGCACTTCGAGGTGTACGACACGGACCTCGTGCCCTGGCTGGGCGGTGAACCTTCATGGCGCCGGTAACCCCCGGCCCTTCGGAGAGACGCGCGCGCCGTAGGTCCGGTGGGGTGATCGGGCGGGTGGCCATAGGGGGGATCGCGGGGATCACCGGAGCGGGGGTCGGCGCGGTAGCCCAGTTCCTCCTGGTCGTGGTGGTGACCAGGGCCTTCAGCGCCGACCAGGCGGGTGTCCTCTTCACCGCCATCGCGCTGGCCCTGATGGTCGCCGGCATCGCCAAGCTGGACGCGGGCAACGGCCTCATCTACTTCATCGCCCGAGCCAAGACCTACGACTACCGCGGCATATCCGGATATATCAGGGCAGCCGTCGCCCCCGGCACGGCGCTCTCCCTCGCGGCGAGCGCACTCCTCTACCCCAGTCTCGGCCCGCTCGCCCTCGCGCTCCCCTTCATCGTCGTCGCCGACGTGCTCCTCGCCGCCACCAGAGGGTTCGGCACGATGCGCCCGACCGTGCTGCTCGACGGCGTGCTGCTGCCCGTCGCGCAGCTGGTGCTGGTGGCGTCCGTGAGCTTGACCGCGCTGGCCGGTCTCCTCCCCGACGACCGCGCCGGTCACAACGGCCACGACGGCCAGGTCGCCGACCTGCTCGCCGCCGCGTGGGCCGCGCCGTACCTCCTGCTGGTGGTCCTGGCCGCGGTGAGCCTGCGCGGCCGGATGCCGCGCACGCCGTACCTTCCAGGCACGGGACGCGACCTGTGGCGTCACACCGCGCCGAGATCGGCCGCGGGTGCGATCCAGGCGGTGTTCCAGCGGCTCGACATCGTGATCGTCGCCCTGCTCGCAGGACCTGTCCAGGTGACCGTCTACACCGCGGCGACCAGGTTCAAGGTGGTCGGGCAGCTCGCGAACCAGGGTCTTTCCCAGGCCGCGCAGCCCCGCCTGGTGCGCGCGATGGCCGAGGGCGACCTGACGCGAGCCGGAGAGCTCTACCAGGTGACCACCATGTGGCTGGTGCTGCTGACCTGGCCGGTCTGGCTCGGCTACGCGCTGCTCGCGCCGTGGCTGCTACGCGTCTTCGGCACCGGCTACGGCGACGCGGTGCCCGTGGCGCTCGTACTGGCGGGAACGATGATGGTCGCCACGGCGTGCGGCATGGTCGACGTCGTCCTCACCTCGGCAGGGCACACCTCCTCCAGCCTCGCCAACCTGGTCGCGGCCGTCGGCTTCACGGTGATGCTCGACCTGGCGCTGATCCCCGCCCACGGGGCGCTGGGCGCGGCGCTCGGCTGGTCGGGCGGGACATTGCTGAAGAACCTGCTGCCGCTGTGGCAGCTCCACCAGCGTTACGGCCTGCGCCCCTTCGGCCGTCACAGCCTGACCGCCCTCCGGTTCCGCTCGTGGGCGACCGCGTGACGCCGATCCTCGTCACCGGCCTGCCCCGAAGCGGCACCAGCTGGGCGGGCAAGATGCTGTGCGCCTCGGGCGAGCTCGTCTACGTCAACGAGCCGCTCAACCCGCAACACCCGCCCGGCCGCTGCCCCGGCGTGCTGCGCGCCTCCGTCACGCACCGCTTCCAGTACATCTGCGACGACAACTCCGCAGACTGGCTACCGGCGTTCCGCGACACCGCGGCCCTCCGCTACGGCTTCCTGGCCGAGCTGCGCGCCAACCGCTCGCCGTACGACCTGGCCAGACTCGCGCGGTACGGCACCGCCTTCGCCTGGGGACGCCTCGCCGGACGGCGGGCGCTCCTCGACGACCCCTTCGCGGTGCTGTCGGCCGGCTGGTTCGCGCACCGGCTCGGCTGCAGGGTGATCGCGCTGGTGCGCGACCCCGTGTCGTTCGTCGGCTCGTGGACGCGGCTGGGCTGGACCGTCTACTTCCACGAGCTGCTCGAACAGCCCCTGCTCGTCCGCGACCATCCTGAGGTCGAGGAGCTGAGGGCGCTGGTCGGCTCGCAGGACCGCATCGCCAAGATCTGCGCGCTGTGGCGGGTCACCCGCACCGTCCTGGCCCGCACCGAGGGCATCACCGTGGTCTCGTACGAGGACCTCGCCGCCGCGCCCCTGCCCGGCTTCCGGAGACTCTACGAGGTGGCGGGACTGCGCTGGTCCCCCTCGGCCGAACGTCTCATCACCCGCGCCTGCACGGCCTCCGGTACGGCTGAACGCGGCTTCACATGGTCCGGCCTGTCACGCACCGCGTACCGCCCGATGGACTCCAGCCGAGCGCTCCACTCCTACCGCGACCGCCTGACCGACGACGAAATCGCCAAGATCCGCCACCTCACCACCTGAACAAACCCCCTGACCCGGCCGGCACCCAGCGCCTCAAGTTCGCGATCTCACCACCGGACCCGTGACACGAACCCGCGATCTTCTCGCCGGGCGACGCCATCGCCGGGGATCCGCCTGCTCGCCCACCGGCTGGATCGGCGACCTCACCGCCGGACGAGCAACGACCTGGCCATCAGCCGTACCGCGAAAGGAACGTCGTCGACCAGGTAGCGCCTGGCCAGCCGCCCTGGCTCGCTGGCCAGGCGGAACAGCCACTCGGCCCCGGCGCGCCGCATCCACGCCGGCGCCCTGGGCACCGACCCCGCCGCGAACGCGATCGCCGACCCGCACCCCACGAACCACGCGCTCGGCACATCAGCACGCAGCTCGGCGATCAGCCGGTCCTGCCTGGGGAAGCCGAGCCCCACGAAGACGACGCTCGGCCGGGCGGCGACGAGCCTGGCCCTGACCCTGTCCAGCTCCTCCGCGTTCTCCTCGAACCCGAACGGCGGAGCGTCCACCCCGCACACCTCCAGTCCGTGGTAGAGGCCCGCCAGCTCCCTCGCCGCCCTCGCCGCCACGCCAGGCGGACCGCCGAGCAGGTAGACGGACCGGCCGATGCCGGCCGCCATCGCGCTGAGCGACCAGATCAGGTCGGCGCCCGTCACCCGCTCCGGGATCGTGGTCCCGAGCAACTTGGACGCCCAGACCAGCGGCATCCCATCGGCGACCACCAGGTCGGCGGCGGCGACCAGCGCGCTGAGAGCGGGGTCCGTTGAGACCGCGTGGCAGATGTCGACGTTCGGGGTGACGATGTGGCCGCCCTTGCCCTGGTCGAGCGCGGCGGCCACCCACTCGACCACCTGGCGCTCGGTGAACGGATCCACCTCGATCCCCGCCACCCGCACCCTGGGAGGACGACCCTCCACCGGGTCGACGGCCGTCGCCGCCTCATGTGACGACTTGGACTCGCGCGCCCCACCGCCCACAGCCCGCCCCGGACCGCCGGAGTCCTCCCCGAAGGCGGAGGGGGCTGAGCCGGGGGTGGGTGGGTTGTGCGGGGGGGTGCCGCTCAAATTCCGTGGCCTCTGTCGTGGAGGAGGGCGAGTACCGCGGGAGCCGACACCAGCCCCGCCGCCACCGCCAGGGCGATCGGAGCGCGGGGTTCGCCGAGGCGGGCGGCGAAGGTGCGCAGCGCCCAGCGGCCCGCCTCCCTGCGCCGCCCCAGCGCCGCGTTGTGGAACGCGAGTTGGCCGTAGATCCGCGCCGCGCCGCGCGGATCCACGGCCAGTTCAGGGTGCCGGGCGAGCATCCACTCCAGCCCGGCGATGCGGTCGGCCCACTTGGCGACGTACTGGGACGCCCCCCAGCGGACCCTGACCAGCGGACGGTCGACGTGCGCGATCGGCTGCCGTTTGGCGGCGCGCAGCGCGAGGTCCCAGTCCTCGTTCTGGCCCGCGGGCGCGCTCTCGTCGACCCAGTAGGCGCCGCGCTTGAACAGGAACGTCGAGGAATGGACCATCACCATCCGCGAACACACCAGGTGGGCCTTGGTGACCTGGCTGACTCCCGCCAGCCTGGGGACGCGGCGGTTGCCGTACTCCACCTCGATGGAGCAGCTGGCGAAGTCGGCGCCGTCGGTGAGCGCGCCGCGCTGCGCGGCGAGCTTGCCCGGCAGCCAGACGTCGTCGTCGTCGCAGAAGGCGACCAGGTCGGTGTCGGCGGCGGCGATGCCGGTGTTGCGGGCGCCCGGCAGGCCGGGGCTGAGCCTGTTGGGCAGCACCCGCACCCTGTGGTGGTCGTCGGCGTGCGACCTGGGCGCGACGATGTCGGCCACCTGCTCGGCGACCGTGGCGGGGTCGCCACCGTCGACCACGATGACCAGGTCGATCCTGCCTGGATAGTCCTGGGCGAGCACCGCGCGCGTCGCCGCCCGCAGCTGCTCTGGCCGTCTGCCCGTGGTGGGGATCACCACGCCGACCGAAGGAGTCATGCCGCCGCTCCGCGATAGCCGTACTTGGTCATGAGAGGGGCCGTCAGGCCCGAGACGACGGCGCGCTGGACGGGTGGCAGCCCGCCGCGCCACGCGTCGTCGTGGAAGAGCCGCACCTGGCCGACCGCGAACCGCATGGGGTTGCCCGAGGCGGTGTGAGCGGGGCCGAGGCTCGCGGTCGTGCCGTCGAGGAAGCCGAGGCGGGCGTCGAGGCCCAGTTCGGCCGCGAGCGCGGTGAGGGTGGTGCGGGGATCGGCGAGCAGGTCCTCGTAGCGGACCCTGATCACCTGGACGCCCCGTCTGGGCAGCAGGTCGAGCGCGAGGTTCTGGGCGCTCCAGTGGAGTGAGGTGCGCATCGCGCCCCACCTGGTCATCGGTCGGCCGTCCTCGGGCCGGGCGACCGTTCTGCGCCACGAGTGGGCCACGGCGCGCGGATCGCGCACGACGTGGACCACCCGGGGGGACACGCCACCCGCCGACAGGCAGAACGCCAGGGAGGCGTGCTTGCTGGAGTCGACGACGACGGTGCCGCCGGCGACGTCCATGGCCGCGGAGTAGACGCGGTCGTAGGCGTTGACGTATTCGGCCAGGTCGGGGTGTCCGACCGCGGGGATGCGCCTGGTGCGGTCGACCCTGTGACGCAGCGCCAGCACCCGCTGGGCCAGCTCGCTCGGCCAGCCGCCGAAGGCGCGCTCGCCCACCTCGCGCCAGAACGGGCAGCGCCCGAACGGCTCGCCGCACCCGCACGGCTCGTCGGCCAGCACGCCGCGCGCCCAGAGATGGACGACCTCGCCGAGCGGCACGACGCCGGGCAGCTCGCCGAGGAGCCGCTCGAGCAGCGTGGTTCCGCTGCGGCCGAGGCCACCGAGAAAGATCACCCGGCTAGTCACTGGCACGCCTCCGGCGGTGCGACGGATACGGACCGTGGAGACGTTAGCGCGGAGAGTAATCAGAGCGTCAGCGAAACTTAAAGGATCTACCTAAGAGCAGCCGCCGTTTCAAGACCGCCCACATGCGAGAGCGCCGCGTGAAGGAACCACGCGGCGCTCAGGTCGTACGGCGGGCACGGCACGCCACAGGGCCCTCGGTCACACCGGGACCGCGAGCCCTTCGAGCGTCAGGCCCTGGCGTCGACGATCATTCCGGCGCCGACCGTCGTGTTGGTGCCCTCGTCGACGAGGATGAACCCGCCCGTCATCCGGTTGCGCGCGTAGTCGTCCACGAACAGCGGCTGGGTGACCCGCAGCGACACCCTCCCGATCTCGTTCAGCCCCAGCGAGGTCGCCGCCTCGTCGCGGTGCAGGGTGTTGACGTCGAGCCGGTAGTGCAGGTCGCGCACGAGCGCGCGCGCCGTACGCGTGGTGTGCTTGATGGTCAGCTTCGAGCGCGGCGCGAGCTTGGCCACGTCGGACATCCAGCAGACCATCGCCTCCAGCTCCTGCGCGACGTGCGGCCGGTTGTTCGGCCTGCAGATCAGGTCGCCACGGGAGATGTCGATGTCGTCCTCCAGCCGGAGGGTGACCGACATGGGAGCGAAGGCCTCCTCGACGGGCCCGTCGAAGGTGTCGATCGAGGCGATCCGCGTGGTCAGGCCCGAGGGCAGGTGGAGCACCTCGTCACCGGGCTTGAGGACGCCGCCCGCGACCTGCCCCGCATAGCCGCGGTAGTCGTGGAACTCGGTCTTGTGCGGGCGGATGACGTACTGCACGGGGAAGCGCACGTCGACCAGGTTGCGGTCGGAGGCGATGTGCACGTTCTCCAGGTGGTGCAGCAGCGAGGAGCCCTGGTACCAGGGCATGTTCTCCGACCTGGAGACCACGTTGTCGCCGTTGAGCGCGGAGATCGGGATGAAGGTCAGGTCGGCCACGTTCAGCTTGGAGGCGAACGCGGTGAACTCCTCGCGGATCTCCTCGAACCGCTCCTCGGAGTACTCGACCAGGTCCATCTTGTTCACCGCGAGGACCAGGTGGGGGACCCGCAGCAGCGATGTCAGGAACGCGTGACGGCGCGACTGCTCCAGCACGCCCTTGCGCGCGTCGATCAGGATGATCGCCAGGTCGGCGGTGGAGGCGCCGGTGACCATGTTCCGCGTGTACTGGATGTGGCCAGGGGTGTCGGCGATGATGAACTTCCGCCGGGGCGTCGCGAAGTAGCGGTAGGCCACGTCGATCGTGATGCCCTGCTCCCGCTCGGCGCGCAGGCCGTCGGTGAGCAGCGACAGGTCGGTGTACTCGGTGCCGCGGTCGCGCGAGGTGCGCTCGACCGCCTCGAGCTGGTCCTCGAAGATGGCCTTGGAGTCGAAGAGCAGGCGCCCGATGAGGGTGGACTTGCCGTCGTCGACGCTTCCCGCCGTGGCAAAGCGAAGGATGTCCATTACAGCTGCTCTCCCGTGGTGGTACGGCTTGCGAGGGGAAGGCGGGGGCCCATTAGAAGTAGCCCTCCCTCTTGCGGTCTTCCATCGCGGCCTCGGAGGCCCTGTCGTCGGCCCTGGTGGCACCGCGCTCGGTGATCCTGGTGGCCGCGATCTCCTCGATGATCTCCTCGACCGTGGCGGCCGTGGACTGGACGGCGCCCGTGCAGGTCATGTCGCCGACCGTGCGGTAGCGGACGACCGTCTCGAACAGCGGCTCGTCGTCGCCCCTGCTGACCACCGCGGCGTCGGGCAGCAGCATGCCGTCGCGCTCGAACACCTTGCGGGTGTGCGCGTAGTAGATCGAGGGGATCTCGATGTCCTCGCGGCGGATGTAGTCCCAGATGTCGAGCTCTGTCCAGTTGGACAGCGGGAACACCCGGATGTGCTCGCCCTTGCGGATCCGCGAGTTGTAGAGGTTCCACAGCTCGGGTCGCTGGTTCTTCGGGTCCCACTGGCCGAACTCGTCGCGGAAGGAGAACACGCGCTCCTTGGCGCGGGCCTTCTCCTCGTCGCGGCGCGCGCCGCCGAAGACCGCGTCGAACTCGTTGTCCTCGATCGCGTCGAGCAGCGTCGTGGTCTGCAGGCGGTTGCGGGAGGCACGCCGTCCGGTCTCCTCGGTGACGCGTCCCGCGTCGATGGAGTCCTGGACGCTGGCCACCACCAGGCGCGCGCCGAGCTCCTCTGCCCGCCGGTCGCGGAAGTCGATGACCTCGGGGAAGTTGTGCCCCGTGTCGACGTGCATCAGCGGGAACGGGATCATCGCGGGCCAGAACGCCTTCTCCGCGATGCGGAGCATGACGATGGAGTCCTTGCCACCGGAGAAGAGCAGACAGGGCCGCTCGAACTCCGCGGCCACCTCGCGCATGATGTGGATGGCCTCGGCCTCTAGGACGTCGAGCTGCGACGTCGTGTAGTCGCGCTGAAGCATGGGGGCTTCCTCCGGCATTAGCGGTGCAGGTCGCGGATCCCGGCGAGCAACGTTGGCGCCAGCTCCGGTAGGGAAACAAGGATATCCGGAAGAGTGGGGTCCTCCTGGTTGTAGGCCAGCTCAGAGCCGTCGATTCGGCTCGCGAAAGCCCCAGAGGCCTGCGCGACAGCCACCGGCGCCGCGGAATCCCACTCATACTGCCCGCCCGCGTGGACGTACGCCTCCACCTCGCCGGTCAAAACCGCGGAGATCTTCGCTCCGGCCGAACCGATCGGCACGAGGTCGGCGCCCGCGAGGTAGGCGAGCTTCTGGACGAACTCGGGCGGTCTGGTACGGCTGACCGCGATACGGAACCGGCCGCCCTGGTAAGGGGGCAGCTTGGGCGGCTCGCCCGTCGACAGCGTGCGGCCCTGAGCGGGCAGCGCCACCGCTCCGGCGACCAGGGCGCCACGCTCCCAGAGCGCCACGTGGACCGCCCAGTCCTCGCGGCCCTCCTCGGCGAACTCCCTGGTGCCGTCGAGCGGGTCGACGATCCACACCCGGTCCGCCGCACGCCTCGCGGGGTCCTCGCGCTCCTCGCGGGTGGCCTCCTCCGACAGCACGCCGTCGCTGGGCCGCAGCCGGGCCAGGGCCTCGGTGAGGAAGACGTGGGACATCCTGTCGCCCTCGGCCCGGAGCGCGGGCGGGTGCGCGAACCCCTCGCGGGCGCGCAACGCGAGCAGACGTTCTCCCGCCTCCGTCGCCAGGTCCGAGGCGAGGGAATGGTCGTCGCGAATCGTCATCAATAAGCTCCTTGCCCGCGGGCGACGGCCGACCAAGTCTTCCACAGGATCTGCAGATCAAGCATGAGTGACCAGTTCTCGACGTAACGCAAGTCGAGGCGGACGGATTCCTCCCACGACAGATCTGACCTGCCGGAAACCTGCCACAGCCCCGTCAGCCCCGGGCGCACCAGCAGTCGCCGGCGGACGTCGTCGCCGTACCTGGCGACCTCCTCGGGCAGCGGCGGGCGGGGACCGACGAGCGACATGTGACCCAGCAGCACATTGACCAGCTGAGGGAGCTCGTCCAGGGAATGACGGCGCATCAGCGCGCCGAGGGCGGTGACACGTGGATCGTTCCTGACCTTGAACAGCAGGCCGTCGGCGTCGCTGACCAGCTCGACCTTCAGCCGCTCCGCGTCCTGCCGCATCGTGCGGAACTTCACGATCGTGAACAGCTTGCCGTCCCTGCCGACGCGCGTCTGCCTGAACAGCGCGGGCCCTGGACTGTCCAGCCGTACGGCGACCGCCACCGTCAGCAGCAGTGGCGCGCCGAGCACCAGCAGCAGCAGCGCCACCAGCCTGTCGAACACGTTCTTCACCAGCTGCCGCGCGCCCGCCAGCTCGGGGTGCTCCACGTGCAGCAGCGGCAGCCCCGCGGCGGCCCTGATCGTCGTGCGCGGGCCCGCCACCTCCATCAGCGCGGGCGCCACGACCAGCTCGGTGTGCGTCCTCTCGAGCCGCCACGCCAGGCGGCGCAGGGCCACGCCGTCCATCTCCTGGCAGGCCAGGACCGCCACCGTGTCGGCGCCCAGCTGGGCGACCACCAGCGGCACGTCGCCGAAGCCGCCCGCCACGGGCACGCCGCCGACCTCCTTCTCAGGAGAGTCTTCGGGCAGGCACGCGGCCACGATCTCCATGCCGTGGTAGCGCTCCTTGCGGAACCTGCTCACCAGCTCGGCGACACCCGCGGCGTGGCCGACGGCCACCACCCTGCGCATGCACTGCCCCGCCGCCCTGCGCCTGTGCAGGGTGCGGCGCAGGCCGTACCGGAAGAGCACGGTCAGCAGTGTCGTCAACGGCAGCGCCAGCACGACGTAGCCGCGCGCCACCTCGGTCTTGGTCGCGTAGGCGCAGATCGCCATCGCCGCGGTCAGTGCCAGGCCGCACCTGACGACCCTGCGGAACTCCTCCGAGCCGATGCCGATGAGGCGCGGCTCGTAGGCCCTGTTGAGCGCCACCGCGCACACCCAGACGGGCGGCAGCGCGAGGCTCAGCACGATGTACGGCGCGGCGTGGGGCGTCAGCCCGCCGAACCTGGCGGAGAAGGCGAGCATCGCCCCCGCCACCGCGCACGACAGATCCACCCACAGCGCCTGCGCGCGGTAGGAACGCACCCATCCGGGCATGCGAGGGCTCGCCCGCCAGACAAGCGGCGGCTCGACCTTCGCGACCGTCATCAGCCCCCCTGACCAATCTCAACAGACAGTCATGGAATGGTAGCGGGGGGTAGCCGTGCGTGACCGGAATTCAGCGAGGCGGACCGGAGATCTTCAGATCGACGCTGTGGAAAGCGTTCTGCGTCGCCTCCAGGCCCTTCTCCATCAGGGACTCCACCACGTCCGCCGCCCTGTCGACCAGGAACGCCAGGTCCTTGCGCTCCGCGGTGCCGAAGTCCTTCAGCACGAAAGCGGCGGCGTCCATGCGTCCCGGCGGGCGGCCGATGCCGAACCGCACCCTCAGATAGTCGCGGGTGCCCAGCACCTTGGTGATCGACTTCAGCCCGTTGTGCCCGTTGTCGCCACCGCCGAACTTGGCCCGCAGCGCGCCGTACGGAATGTCCAGCTCGTCGTGGACGACGATCACCCGCTCAGGGGTGATCTTGTAGAAGTCGGCGAGCAGCTTCGTGGGGCCGCCCGACAGGTTCATGTACGTCTGCGGCTTGGCCAGCACCGCGCCCCTGGTCTCCAGGACGTGCGCGCGGCTCTTGTGCGCCTTGAACTTGCCGCCCGCCCTCGCGGCCAGCTCGTCCAGCACCATGAAGCCCGCGTTGTGCCTGTTGCCCTCGTACTCGGACCCAGGGTTGCCCAGGCCGACGATCAGCCAGCGATCCATCGCTCCTCCATGCAGAAACGGGGCGAGCTGGGCGGTGCCCGGCTCGCCCCGTTCCGGGCTCTGGCTACTTACTCGGCGGCCTCAGCGGACTCGCCCTCGGCGGAAGCCGCGGCGGTCTCGCCCTCAGCGGCCTCCTCGCCCTCGGCGGGAGCCTCGGTCGGCCTGGCGATGACCTGGACGATCACGGTCTCGGGGTCGGCGGCCAGGGTCGTGCCCTCCGGCAGCTTCAGGTCGCCGGCGGTGATCGAGGCACCGACCTCGAGACCCTCGACGCTGACCTCGACGCCGGTCGGGATGTGGGTGGCCTCGGCCTCGACCGCGATGCTCATGGCCTGCTGATCGAACAGACCCTCGGAGTTGACGTCACCGGTCGTGGTGACGGGGATCTCGACCGTGACCTTCTCGCCGCGCTTGACCAGCAGCAGGTCGACGTGCTCGACGAAACCCTTGATGGGGTCGCGCTGGACGCCCTTGGGCAGCGCCAGCTCGTCCACGCCGTCGCCCTGGAGGCGGATCAGGACGTTGGCGGTGCGCAGCGCGAGCAGGACCTCGTGACCGGGAAGCGTGAGGTGCTTGGGGTCGATGCCGTGCCCGTAGAGAACGGCGGGCACCTTGTCGGCGCGACGGATCTTGCGGGCGGCGCCCTTGCCGAACTCGGTGCGGGCTTCGGCGGCGATACGTACTTCGGACACGACATCTCCTAGGGATGCATGGGAAGACCGGATACTGCGTTCCCCCTCACCCGCCCTAGCGGAAGGCGTTACGAACGCAACCTGAGTAGTCTACCCGCTCCCTTCCCTCCCCCGGCCCGCTCGCGCCTTCGCCGGTGGCGTGCGCACGTTGCCTTGACACTGGCGACAAGGTTCTAGCGTGGCCGCGACGGGCGGGTGAGCCGGCGCGCCATGCACGGCGTGCCGCACGCGCCGGCCGACGGCCGCGTCGCCGGGGGCGGCACGCGCGTCGGCGCGACCGAAGGGATGAGGATGAAGTTCGGGATCAGCTACAACACGGCCTACTACGGCGTCGACCCCGACAAGATGATGGCCTTTGCCCAGCATGCGGAGGATTGCGGCTTCGAGTCGCTCTACGTGCCCGAGCACATCGTGCTGTATCCGGGCGCCACGGTCGGACCCGTCGAGTTGCCGCCCTCGCTGCCGTTCGCCGATCCGCTCGATTGCCTGAGCTTCATCGCCGCGGCCACCCGGCGGATTCTGCTCGGGACGGGCGTGCTGCTGCTGCCGTACCACCATCCGGTGGTCCTGGCCAAGCGCCTGGCGACCGTCGACGTGCTGTCGAAGGGGCGGATGCGGCTGCTGACGGTGGGGCTCGGCAGTCTCCCTGGTGAGGCCCGAGCGGTGGGAGTCGACTTCGGGTCGCGCGGCCGTCGCGCCGACGAGGCGATCGACGTGATGCGACTGCTCTGGGCCGGCGGCGAGGACGGCGTGAGCTTCGAAGGGGAGTTCTTCACCTTCGACGACCTGTGCAGCTTCCCCAAGCCCCTTGGGGTCGCACACCTGCCGATCCACGTCGGCGGATCGAGCCGGGCGGCCGCGCGCCGCGCCGGACGGCGGGGCGACGGCTACTTCCCCGGTGGCGCGCTCGACCCGGCCGAGCGTGCCGTCCAGATGGAGCTTGCCCGGTCGGCCGCCATCGAGGCGGGCCGTGACCCGGAGACGCTGGAGTACACGCGATGGGGGTCGATCGGCATGTCCGCCGAACGCGTCGAGGCCTTCGCCGCGCAGGGAGTGACCCGCGTCGTCGTCAGCCCGACCACGACCGAACTCGACTGGCAACGCGATGAGATGTCCTCCTTCGCCCAGCGGTTCGCCCTCCTCGACCCGCTCCCCCGTTAGTCCTGCGCGCCCGCCCGGTACGGCGGGCGCGCCGCACATCGGCGGCCGCCGCCCCGATGAGGCCCGCCGAGCCGTCCCACCACCCGCGGAGATGATCCATTCCGTCGGCGAGCGCACAGGAGGGCGGATTCGTGCGCCTCCCCGCGCGTCCCCATGCGACGATGCGGGCGAAGGAGGCCCACGATGTCTGTGCTGGAAGCCGTCCGTCGCGTCTGGTCACCCGGCGACAAGGTGATGGAGTTCTCCACAGGAGAGGGGCTCCCGCCCGCGGCCGGCACCTACACCGCTCCATCTTTGGATCTTGGAAGGCACCGGCTCCTGCTCATCGCGCTCACCCTGGCGGCCCTGGCCATCGGGCCGCTCGCCGCGACGTTCGGCACCGCGTGGGCACCGCCGATCATGCTGGCGCCGATCGTCCTCACCGGTGGGCTGCTGCTTCGCCTTCCCGCCATCGCCGTCGTCCTGGCCGCCTCGGCGGTCTCCGCCGTCGCCTCCCTGACGGTCACGCTCGAACTCGCGCAACTGGCCGTGCTAATGGTGGTGGCCGTCCTGGCCGTGTCGCTGGGCTACGCCCGCGCGAGCGTCGGCATCTACGGCCTGCGCGGCGACCACGCCCTGATCGAGCTGAAGAGCCAGCTCAAGGCGATCAACCAGATTCCGCCGTTACCGCGTCGCTGGGGCCGCAAGGTCGCACTCCAAGCCGCGCCTGGCGCGCTGTTCGGCGGTGACTTCCTCGTCTCCCGCCTGGAGGACTCCCGCCTGCAGCTCGCCCTCGTCGATGTCTCCGGCAAGGGCAACGACGCCGCCGCGCACGCGCTGATGCTGGCGGGCACCTTCGGCGGGCTGCTGGCCTCCGTGCCGGCCGAGCGCTTCCTGCCCGCCTGCAACGAGTACCTCCTCCGCCGGGGCGAAGAACGCCTCGTCACGGCCGTCCATCTCGATCTCGATCTGACCACCGGCGCCTACACCATTGCCTGCGCCGGGCATCCGCCCGCGGCTCAGTACTTCGGGGGCAGCGGCACCTGGCAGCCGTCGACCGCCGTCGGCATCGCGCTCGGCGTCATCGACCACGTCAGATGGCCCACGGTGGAGGGCGCGCTCAGCAAGGGGGACGCGCTCATGTTGTTCACCAACGGTTTGTGGGGGCCGCGCGCGGACCCCGATACGGGCCTCGATCGGATCCTCGGCGAGGCCCACTCCCTGGTCAGGGAGGGCTTCACCGAAACCGCCACGCTCGTGAAGAGCGTCCGCAACCGTGAGGACGACTCCGCGCTCGTACTCATCTGGCGCACCTGAGCCTCCGGCGTCCGTTGTGGGCCGCCGCCCCGCGCCGTCGGGCGCCCCTTCCCCTGCCCCGAGGCCCTTCTGCCCCCGAGCCAGGTGACCGTCCCGGCCAAGGACCTGGCCGGGACGGTTTGGTCTGCTGCGCGCCGAGGACGGCGCAACCCACGGTCGCGGTGTGTGAAAGATCTCGACAAACCTGCGAGAGCCGACGGACCACTGGAGGTCGCGGCATCACGCTGGGCGACGCATCAGCCTCTGTTGCGCGAAGACCTGGGGACGGCCACGATCGTCGCCTTGTATCCGTTCTGGCTCACGCTTTCCAAGGTGATCGTCCAATCGCCGATCACCACGGACGTGCCTCTCCTCACGGACTTCTTCTCAGTGCCCAACGCGATCGAGATCGAGTCATCGGTGAAGTCGCTGATGACCAGGCGTGCCTTGACGTTGTCGGCCCCCAGCGTGATGACCTGGGTGGGCGCGCCGGACACCACCACCGTGCAGGTGCCGTTGGAGCACCTGCTGGACTGGGACCTGGACTGGCGCGTGGACGGAGGGGTGTAGGTGGCGGTGGGCGCGGGAGTGACGGTCGTCGTGACGGTCGCCGTGGGCTTGGGGGTATGCGTGGAGGTGTAGGTGTGCGTAGAGGTGTAGGTGGCAGTGGGAGTGCTGGTGGGACTGGGACTGGCAGTGCTGGTGGAGGTAGGGATGTGCTTGGGCGTGTGTGCGGGTTGACGCTCGGACATGAACTTGGCCGCGGACATGGACGCGATATCAGTGCCGCATGCGGTCAGGCCGCCCACCACCGAAGTCGCGGCCACTACGCCGACCCAAAGCAGTCGAAGACTCATGATTCATCCTCATAAGTACGAAAGGACCCATAGCGAGGTCCTTTTTGTGAGGCGGTGGGCGTGCTGATCACATCTCCACCGCTTGACTACGAAGAGTTATGATACATGCACATACTGTGACGTTCGGCTTGAGCTGGTCGAATGCACGGAAGGCCTCGGCAAACTCACTCAGGGCACCAGGGCATCACAGCGTCACGGCGCCCGGCAGCCGAACCGATGAGAGTGTCGTGGAGAGGGATCCCGAAAAGAACGGCCCGGGCCCCCACGTGTGAAGGGGCTCGGGCCGAAGGACGTGCGGTTGCTCAGGTGTTGCCCTCGAACAGGCTGGTGACCGACCCGTCGCTGAACACCTCGGTGATGGCCCGAGCGATGAGCGGCGCGATCGACAGCACGGTCAGCTTGTCGAACCTCTTCTCCTCCGACAGCGGCAACGTGTTCGTCACGATCACCTCGGCGATGCGCGAGTTCTTCAACCGGTCCACCGCCGGGTCGGAGAACACCGCGTGGGTGGCCGCCACGATGACGTTCGTGGCCCCCTGGTCGTACAGCGCGTCAGCCGCCTTGCAGATGGTGCCCGCCGTGTCGATCATGTCGTCGATGAGCACGCAGGTGCGCCCGCGTACCTTTCCGACCACCTCGTTGACCTTCACGGAGTTCGCCACGTCGAGGTCGCGCCGCTTGTGGATGAACGCCATGGGGGTGCCGAGCGTGTCCGCCCACCGCTCCGACAGCCGGACGCGACCGGTGTCGGGCGAGACGATGGTGGTGTTGGCCAGGTCGAGCTTGTCCTTGAGGTAGCTCTCCAGGACCGGCATCGCGAACAGGTGGTCGACGGGCCCGTCGAAGAAGCCCTGGATCTGCGAGGTGTGCAGGTCGATCGACATGAGCCGGTCGGCGCCCGCCGTCTTGAAGATGTCGGCCATCAGCCGCGCGGTGATCGGCTCGCGGCCACGGCCCTTCTTGTCCTGCCGCGCGTAGCCGAAGAACGGCATGACCACGGTGATGCGCTTGGCGGAGGCCCGCTTGAGCGCGTCGACCATGATGAGCTGTTCCATGATCCACTTGTTGATCGGCCCGGTGTGGCTCTGGATCACGAAGGCGTCGCACCCGCGTACCGACTCCAGGTAGCGCGCGTAGATCTCACCGTTGGCGAAGTCGATCAGCTTCGTCGGCGTGAGCGAGACCCCGACGTTCCTGGCGACCTCTTCGGCCAGCTCAGGATAGGCCCGGCCAGAAAAGAGCATCAGCTCCTTGGACCCCGGCTGTTTGATGCTCGTCACGTGCCACTCTCCCGCTCTTGCTCGGCAAGCGCCCTTTCGGCCGCCGCTGCCGACTTCGTGCCCGCGCGCCTGCGCAAGACCCATTTCTCGATGTTGCGCTGCCGCGCTCTTGCCACGCCGATCGCCCCTGGTGGGACGTCGTCGGTGATGACCGATCCGGCCGCCGTGTAGGCGCCGTCGTTGACGGTCACCGGAGCGACCAGCATGGTGTCGCACCCCACGAAGACGCCGTCTCCGATGGTGGTGTGGTGTTTGTCTACCCCGTCGTAGTTGACGAAGACGGCGGACGCCCCGATGTTGACGTCCTCGCCGATCGTCGCGTCGCCCACGTAGGTCAGGTGCGGCACCTTGGACCGCGCCCCGACCTTCGAGTTCTTCACTTCGACGTAGGTCCCCGCCTTGGCCTTGTGACCCAGCTCGGCGCCGGGGCGCAGGTAGGCGTACGGTCCGACGGAGGCTTCGGGCCCGATGACCGCGCTGTCGCACACGGCGTTGCGCACGACGGCGCCCGCTCCGACGGTGGTGTCGGTCAGTGTGGAGGCGGGGCCGATCTGCGCGCCCGCCCCGACGGCGGTGCTGCCGTGGAGCTGCGTGCCGGGGTGGATGACGACGTCGGTCTCGAGCGTGACCTGGACGTCGACGAAGGTGCTCGCGGGGTCGATGACGGTCACGCCGGCCCGCATGTGCGTTTCGAGGATGCGCTGGTTCAGCACCTTGCGGGCGAAAGCGAGCTGCACCCTGTCGTTGACGCCTTCGACCTCAACGTAGTCGGCGGCGATGTGCGCCCCGACCCTGTGCCCGTCCTCCCTGAGGATGGACAGCACGTCGGTGAGGTACTCCTCGCCTTGCGCGTTGTCCGTCGACACCCGCTTGACTGCGTCGGCGAGCAGGAGGCCGTCGAAGGCGTAGACGCCGGAGTTCATCTCCTTGATGGCACGCTGCGCCTGGCTGGCGTCCTTGTCTTCGACGATCTCGAGGACGGCGCCGGTGCCGTCACGAATGATCCGTCCGTATCCGGTCGGATCGGGCACCTCCGCGGTCAGCACGGTGACCGCGTTGCCGTCGGCCGCGTGGGCTTCCAGCAGCCTGCCGAGGGTCTCGGCGCGCAGCAGCGGCGTGTCGCCGTAGGTGACGAGCACCGTGCCCGCGATGGTGCCCACCTCTTCGAGCACGGTGCGTACGGCGTGGCCCGTGCCGCGCTGCTCGCGCTGCACGACCGCCCGCGCGTCGGGGCTGGTCTGGGCGAGGTGGCCGCCGACCCGCTCTTTCGCGTGGCCGATGACGACGATGAGCCGCTCGGGTTCGAGCTCTCGCGAGGCGGCGAGCATGTGGTCGACCAGCGTGCGGCCGCACAGCTCATGGAGGACTTTGGGGGTCTGGCTCTTCATCCGGGTGCCCTCGCCTGCGGCGAGGACGATGACTGCTGCCGGGCGCGGCACACTCACGGACTGAGGCTCCCTGTGACGAGGCGGATCAGGGCGTGGTACGGCTACCGCACCGCTACCCTCCCGACACCGTGAGGATACCTTCCCGCCCTCAATGCCTCTCTAGCTACCCGGCCTATGGCCGTATGGCACCCCAGAGCTCCCGGAAGAGGACTCGAACCCCTACAAAGTGGACCAAAACCACTTGTCCTGCCGATTAGACGATCCGGGATGATCCGGACACTCGCGTGTCGCGGCTAGTCATACGATACCGACGTCCGCGTCGCTCACGCGCCCGCATTTCATCTCGCGGACGGGGTAGAGCTCCAGGCAGTCAGCCGAGCACTTATACCAGTGCCTGTTGGTTCTCGCAAGACACGGAACCCACTCAGCAATCCCTGGAGACCGTCACCTTCCACATATTCGCTTCTGGGTGATTCCTAACTTACGCTGACGTAGGTTACGGTTCCGTAGCCCGGACATTCATCCTCATACCTGCTGTGAGAGGTAGCCCATGACCGTCCTTGCCGACCGACCGGCGCCCGGTCCCAAGCCAGACGTGGATCCCGAACCCAAGACCAGGGTGGAGATGATCATCTTCGGTCTCGTCGTGGGCCTCCCCCTGGTCGCGATCGCCGCCGCCGTGCCGTTCGCGTGGGGCTGGGGCCTGGGGTGGACCGACATCGCGATCGCGTTCGTCTTCTACATCGTCTCGGGGCTGGGCGTGACCGTCGGCCTTCACCGCTACTTCACACACGGTTCCTTCAAG
This sequence comes from Nonomuraea sp. NPDC049152, assembly GCF_040648355.1. Classification (NCBI taxonomy): domain Bacteria; kingdom Bacillati; phylum Actinomycetota; class Actinomycetes; order Streptosporangiales; family Streptosporangiaceae; genus Nonomuraea; species Nonomuraea sp. NPDC049152. The sequence continues at coordinate 76,165 of NZ_JBEZDO010000031.1, forward strand.
GCCAAGCGCCCGATGAAGATCGCGCTGGGTATCGCGGGGAGCCTGTCGCTGGAGATGTCGGTCCTCGACTGGGTCGCCACGCACCGCAAGCACCACAAGTTCTCCGACAAGGAGGGCGACCCGCACTCGCCGTGGCGCTTCGGCCCCGGCTTCAAGTCGCTGTCCAAGGGCCTGCTCTACGCGCACATGGGGTGGCTGTTCGAGAGCGAGCGCACCAACAGGGAGAAGTACGCCCCCGACCTGTACAAGGATCCGGACGTCATCAAGCTCCACAAGTGGTTCGGCGCGCTGGCCGTCACCTCGATCTTCCTTCCCGCGCTCCTCGGCGGACTGCTGACCTGGTCGTGGCAGGGCGCGGTGACCGCGTTCTTCTGGGGCTCGCTGGTGCGCATCGGCCTGCTGCACCACGTGACGTGGTCGATCAACTCGATCTGTCACGTGTTCGGCGACGAGGCCTTCGAGGTGCGCGACAAGTCGCGCAACGTGTGGTGGCTGGCCCTCCCCTCGTTCGGCGAGTCGTGGCACAACCTGCACCACTCCGACCCGACCTGCGCCCGTCACGGGGCGCTGAAGGGGCAGATCGACCTGAGCGCGGGCCTGATCCGGATCTTCGAGCGGCTCGGCTGGGTCCACGACGTACGGTGGCCGACTCCCGAGCGCCTGGCGGCGAAGCGCATTGGGTAGTGCCGATACCACCACGGTGCCCGGTCATCGACCGGGCACCGTCATGATGGAACCTGTGACCACCGAATCCCGATCCCGCAGACGCATGACAGGAAGAGAACGAAGAGAGCAGCTGATCACCATCAGCCGCGCGCTGTTCGCCGAGAAGGGGTTCGACGGCACCTCCATCGAGGAGATCGCCGCCACCGCACAGGTGTCCAAGCCCGTGGTGTACGAACACTTCGGCGGCAAGGAGGGCGTCTACGCGGTGGTGGTGGATCGCGAGATGCAGAAACTGCTCGGCATGATCACCGCGGCGCTGGCTGCGTCGCACTCGCTGATCAAGCTGGAGCGGGCGGCGCTGGCGCTGCTGCAGTACATCGAGGAGAGCAGCGAGGGCTTCCGCATCCTGGTGCGCGACTCGCACGCCGCTTCGGGCACGGGCACGTTCGCGAGCCTGATCAGCGAGATCGCCAGCCAGGTCGAGGACGTGCTTGCCGACGAGTTCAAGGGCAGGGGCTATGACCCCAAGCTCGCGCCGATGTACGCGCAGATGCTGGTCGGCATGGTGGCGCTGACCGGTCAGTGGTGGCTCGACGTGCGCAGACCCGGCCGCGAGGAGGTCGCCGCGCATCTGGTCAACCTGGCATGGAACGGCCTGACGGGCCTCAACCCGATGCCGCAGATCACCGCGACGAGCAAGGGCCTCGAGCTCGCCCCCGTGCCCGCGCTGACCAGGCCGACCGAGAAGGAGCTCAAGGAGGCCCAGAAGGCCAGGGCCAGGGAGCTCAAGGAGGCCGAGAAGGCCAGGGAGCGCGAGCTGAAGGAGCGCGAGCGGCTGCTGCGCGACGCGGAGAAGGCCAAGGAGCGCGAGGACAAGCTGCGCCAGCGTGAGGCAAGGTTGGCCGAACGTGCGGCAAAACTCGAACAAGAGTGAGTCGTTGAGGCGAAGTTAACGCTTTGTTCAATCTGGTTGGGCATATTACGTAATATGTCCGTCGAGGTCCTGCATCCTGACAATGATCTGCCCCTGCCTCAGGAGCGGTTCCTCAACCGTGAGGAAAGCTGGCTCCAGTTCAACGAGCGCGTGCTCGAGCTGGCCGAAGACCCCTCCCTCCCCCTTCTCGAACGTGTGCGCTTCCTGGCGATCTTCGCGAGCAACCTCGACGAGTTCTTCCGGGTGCGGGTGGCCGGGCTCAAGCGGCGGATGGCGACGGGGCTGCTGCTGCGTACCAAGAGCGGCCTCAAGCCGCGCGAAGAGCTGGCCCGCATAGGGACGATCGCGGACGACCTGGCCAAGCGCCACGCCGCGCTCTTCCACAAGCAGATCTGCCCGCAGCTGGCGAGCGAGGGCATCGAGATCGTCCGGTGGGACGACCTCGGCCGCGAGGAGCGCACCGAGCTGCGCAAGCTGTTCAGAGAGCGCATCCGTCCCGTTCTGACGCCCTTGGCCGTCGATCCGGCTCACCCGTTCCCGTACATCTCGGGCCTGAGCCTCAACCTGGCCGTCGTCGTGCGGAACCCGTCGACGGACCACACGGTCTTCGCCAGGGTCAAGGTGCCTTCCCAGCTCCCCCGCTTCGTGACCGCCTCCAAGAACAGGTTCGTCCCGCTGGAGGACGTGATCGCGGCCCACCTCGGGCAGCTGTTCAAGGGCATGGAGATTCTCCAGCACCACGCCTTCAGGGTGACCCGCAACGAGGATCTCGACGTCGACGAGGACGTCACGGAGAACCTCATGAAGGCGCTGGAGAAGGAGCTGCTCAAGCGCAGGTTCGGCCCGGCGGTCCGGCTCGAGGTCGAGGACACGATCACGCCCGAGGTGCTCGAGCTGCTGGTCGACGAGCTGGACGTGGCCCCGCACGAGATCTACGAGATCAACGGCCCACTCGACCTGACGGGCCTGCACGCCATCGCCGACCTGGACAGGGGCGATCTGAGCTTCCGCCCGTTCGTCCCCTCCGAGGCCATCCACGCCGAGGACGACATCTTCGGAGTCCTTCGTGAGCGCGACGTGCTGCTGCACCACCCCTACGACTCCTTCGCCACCAGCGTGCAGCGCTTCATCGAGCAGGCGGCGGAGGACCCGAGCGTTCTGGCGATCAAGCAGACCCTCTACCGCACCAGCGGCGACTCCCCGATCGTGAACGCGCTGATCGACGCGGCCGAGGCGGGCAAGCAGGTCGTGGTGGTCGTGGAGATCAAGGCCCGCTTCGACGAGCACGCGAACATCTCGTGGGCGCGCAAGCTGGAGAAGGCGGGCTGCCACGTGGTCTACGGCGTGCTCGGGCTGAAGACGCACTGCAAGCTCGCGCTGGTCGTACGGCAGGAGGCCTCGGGCGAGCTGCGCCGCTACTGCCACATCGGCACCGGCAACTACAACCCGAAGACCGCCCGGCACTACGAGGACTTCGGCCTGCTCACCGCCGATCCGCTGGTCGGCGAGGACGTGACCGACCTGTTCATCCACCTGACCGGGTACTCCAACCACTCGGCGTACCGCAGGCTGCTCGTCGCGCCGCACTCGCTGAGGGGCGGGCTGCTGGCCAGGATCGAGCGGGAGATCGCCCACCAGCAGGCGGGCCGTCCCGCGAGAATCCGGATCAAGACGAACTCGCTGGTGGACGAGCAGTTGATCGACGCCCTCTACCGGGCGTCCCGTGCGGGAGTGCCGGTGGACCTGTGGGTCCGAGGTATCTGCGCGCTTCGTCCGGGCATTCCCGGGCTGAGCGAGAACATCCGCGTCCGTTCGGTTCTCGGGCGCTTCCTCGAGCATTCCCGCGTCTACGAGTTCGGGCTGGGCAGGCGGCCCGAGATCTGGATCGGCAGCGCCGACCTGATGCGCCGCAACCTCGACCGCAGGGTGGAGGCGCTGGTGAAGGTCACCGGCCAGCCGCACAGGGCCTACCTGATCGAGCTGCTCGACCGAGGGATGGCCGAGACCACGAACAGCTGGTGGCTGAACTCCGACGGCACGTGGAGCCGCCACCAGGGCGAGGACCTGCAGAGTCACATCCTGGGAACCAGGCGCTGGAGAACCGTTGATGACTAACCCCATCAGAGCCGCAGGCGCGGTCGTCTGGCGAGGGGACGAGGTCGCCCTCGTCCACCGGCCCGCCTACGACGACTGGACCTTCCCCAAGGGCAAGCTGCTGCAGGGCGAGCACGTGATCGCCGCCGCCCTGCGCGAGGTGCGGGAGGAGACGGGGCTCACCGTGCTCCTCGGCCGCGCCCTGCCTCCCGTCCACTACCTGAGCAAGGGTCGGTTGAAGCGGGTCGACTACTGGACGGCCCGTGCCGTTTCGGGAGAGTTCGCCCCGGGGTCCGAGGTGGACGAGATGGTCTGGCTGCCCATCGAGGAGGCTCGGGCGCGCCTGACGTACGAGTGGGACGCGGGCCTGCTGCGCGCCGTCACGGCCGCGCCGCTGGAGACCACCCCGTCGATCCTGGTACGGCACGGCAGCGCCGGCTCACGCCAGAAGTGGAAGGGCGACGACGACCTGCGCCCGCTCGACGACGAGGGCGAGGCCCAGGCGCGCACGCTGGCCACGGTGCTGCCCGCCTACCGTCCCGCGGCCATGCTCAGCTCGCCGAGCAGGCGGTGCGTGCAGACGCTGCCCGACACCGACATCCAGCTCGAACCGCTGCTGAGCGAGCCCGGCTACGACCCTGACAAGACGGCCGAGCTCGTGCGCGAGCACGAAGGCCCCATCGCCGTGTGCAGTCACGGCAAGGTGCTCCCTCCGCTGATCTCCGAGCTCAGCGGCGTACGGGTGCATCTGCGCAAGGGCGCGTTCGCCGTTGTCCACCGCGCGGGCGAACAGGTCGTCAGCGTCGAGCGCTACTGCGCCTGAACCTTCGCCCACACGGTGGGGAAATCCGCCTGCGCGCGGTCGGCCGTGGCTCGCTCGATGCCGACGAGGACGCCGTAGGTGAAGGTGTCCTCACCGGCCTGCCGTGCGCCCTCCGCCTCCTTGGCGAGCGTTTCCTGGGCGATCACGCCGTCCTGATGCAGTCCGAGCACGTCCTGGATGGATTCGGCGCGCTCGGCCAAGGTGTCCATCCCGAGCGCCTCAGCGGTGTATCGAGCGCGTTTGGCCGCCTTGCGCACGTCGTGCATGGCGATTTCGCGCCGCTCCTCGTCCGGGATGGCCTGGGCGGTGTCGTACGCCTTCGTCACCCGCCGCCAGTTCTTGTCGGCGACGTCGGCGAGCGTGGGGTCGGCGGGCTTCTTCGCCGCCTTGCCGAGTGACGGCTTGGCGACCAGGTCGTCGAGGGCGTCGAGCAGCGCGTAGTAGCGCTCGCCGCCGAGCGCCTCTCTGATCCTGACGTACGCCTCGTCCTCGCGGGCGCCGAGGTCGTCGCCGAGCCGTACCTGGATGGGGCCCACCACCAGCTCCGGCGACAGGTTCTTCAGGTGACGGGCGAACCTCGCCCTGGTGACCTCCAGGTCGCGGGCCTCTCCGAGCAGGACGCCGAGCCATTTCAGCTCGTCCTGCGTCCGCTCGGTGTCGCGCACGACGCTCTTGAACGCCTTGAGCGCGCTGCGCAGCCTGCGGCAGGCGACGCGCATCTGGTGGACCGCGTCCTCCTCTGCCCTGCGGGTGCGCGGGTCCTGTGACAGCAGCGCCTGCACCTGCCCGGCCAGGTAGTCGATGACGACCTCGCCCGCGGTGCCGCCGCCGATCCGGGCGCGTGCCGGCGGGGACGGCTTCAGCAGCCTGGCCAGCTTGCTGCCTGATCCAGCTGGTACGGCTCCCGCCTTGCGCAGCCGCTTGCCGACCTTGGCCAGCAGTTGCGGGTCGCCGTGTTCGAGCAGCTCGGCTTCGACCTCGCGCCAGCGCTCGACCTGCGGCGTGTCGCCGAGCACGGTGCCCTTGACCCTGTCGTCGGCCACTTCGACCAGCCCCGACAGCACCCGCACGCTCCTGCGGGTCTCCAGCTCGGCCACGGCAGCCAGCCCCGCGCCGCGCGTGTATGCCTGGACGAGTTCGGTCAGCTCCTGGGGGACGTGCTTCGTGCTTCGGGTGAGCGGGAGCTGGATCTCCTGGCGGACGCCCTTCGCCTTGGGCAGCTTGAGATGCCAGCCCGCGTCCGCGCCGCCTCTGCGCCTGCGCAGCGTGATGCCCCTGGCGGCGAGCCGGAGGTCGGGGGTGTCGTAGTAGAGCGCCACGAGCTGGTAGCTCCGCGGTCCGAGGACCTCGCCGAGTTTGCCCAGGTCAGGGATTTCGTAGTCGTCCGGAACGTCGAATTTGTCTTCGATCTCGATGCCCACCGCACCTCGCAAGTGTCGAATTGCGGACAATAATGCCACTGCGCGATGAACAGGAGAAGTCCGGACGGATTCTCGCCCGTCAGCAGGGAGACTCGGGGACTGGACTTGACCGACCCGCGTTCACTGGACTCTACCTACCCACATTCCGCCTGATCAGGACGCTTTCCCCTGCTGGCCGACCACGAAGATCCGCCGGAACGGGAAGGGCGTGCCGTAGGGCTTGCTCGGATAGGCCTCATCGAGCCGGACGGCGAGCTCGTCGGCGAAGCGCCGGCGCTCGTCGGGCTCCAGCCGGTCGAAGATCGGACGCAGGGCCGTACCGGAGATCCAGTTGAGCACCGCGTTCTCGCCCTTGAGGATGTGGACGTAGGTGGTCTCCCATGCGTCCACCCGCAGCCCCAGGCCACTGAGCTGGTCCACGTACTCCACGGGGTCGACGACCGGCCATGGGCGCTCGAACTCGCCGAGCCTGTCCCGCCAGGCGTCGCTCGCGCACAGCTCCCTGATCAGCACGTGGCTCGGGGCGTTGAAGTTGCCCGGCACCTGGAACGCGAGCCAGCCGCCGGCGCTGAGGTTGTCGACCCAGCGCTCGAACAGGTCGCGATGCGTCGGCACCCACTGCAGCAGCGCGTTCGACACCAGCACGTCGACGGGCCGGTCAGGGTGCCACAGGGTGACATCGGCGACGTCGAAGCGGGCGGCGGTCTCCAGCTCGCGCGCCTTGCTGATCATCGCGGGCGAGGAGTCGAAGCCGTAGACGGTGGCTCCCGGCCAGCGTTCGGTGAGCGTGGCGGTCAGTTCTCCCGAGCCGCAGCCAGCGTCGACGACATAATCGGGTGCGTCCGCGTGGATCCGGCTGACGAGCTCGATGTACGGCCTGCCGCGCTCGTCGGCGTACTTGGCGTAGGTCGCGGGGTCCCAAATATCTCTCGACATAGAGATAATTGATATCGAGAGAGATATCTCGATGTCAAGACAGTAGACTCTGTGCCATGACGATGGACGAGGTCGACAGGCTCGTGACGTCCTGGCAGCAGGAACGTCCCGATCTCGATGTGACGCCGCTGCAGGTGCTGAGTCGAGTCTCCCGCCTGGCCCGCCATCTCGACAGGGCGCGACGCGCCTCCTTCGCCGAATACGACCTCGAACCGTGGGAGTTCGACGTGCTCACGGCGCTGAGGCGGGCGGGCAAGCCGTACGAGCTCTCGCCGGGCGCGCTGCTGCGCGCGACGCTGGTGACCTCCGGGACGATGACCAACCGCATCGACCGGCTGGAGCAGGCGGGCCTGGTACGGCGCAGGCCCGACCCCGAGGACCGGCGCGGCGTGCTGGTGTCCCTCACCGACGACGGCCGGGCCAGAGTCGACGCCGCCTTCGCCGACCTGCTACGACGGGAGCGGGAGCTTCTGGCGGGACTGGGCCCCGACGAGCAGAAGGTCCTCGCCGACCTCCTCCGCACCCTCCTCACCCCGTTCGACACCTGAGGCAAGCCCGGTCACTCGCCCAGCCGCTCGGCGACCTCCAGCCACTCCGCCTCGACCGCGTCCTTCTCATTCAGGATGTCGCGCAACTTCCCGTCCAGCTCCCCGAGCTTGGCGTAGTCGCTGGCCGCCTCCGCCATCACGGCGTGCAGCTTCTCCTCCTGGCCACTGAGCCTGTCGAGCTGCCGCTCCAGGCGGTTGAGCTCCTTGCGCAGCTCCCGCTCCTCCTTCGCCGACAACCCGGCGGCGGCGTCCGAGGCGTTCGCCACCGCAGGAGTCGCCACCGGGGCCGCGCCCGCGAGCCGCGCCGTCACCGCCGTGCCGGACGCCCGCCGCTCCAGGTACTCGTCCACCCCGCCGGGCAGCATCGACAGCCGGCCGTCGCCCAGCAGCGCCACGCACCTGTCGGCCACCCGCTCAAGGAAGTAGCGGTCGTGGCTGACCAGCACCAGCGTGCCAGGCCAGCCGTCGAGCAGGTCCTCCAGCTCGTTCAGCGTCTCGATGTCGAGGTCGTTGGTCGGCTCGTCGAGCAGCAGCACGTTCGGGTCGTCCATGAGCAGGCGCAGCAGCTGCAGCCGCCGCCGCTCCCCGCCCGACAGGTCGCCGACGACCTTCCACTGCGCCTCGCCCTTGAAGCCGAGGCGTTCGAGCAACTGGGAGGCGGTCCACTCCTTCTTGCCGAGCTGGATGTACTTGCGGATCTGCTCCACCGACTCCAGCACCCGCTGCGTCGGGTCGACGTCGGCGAGCTCCTGCGACAGGTACGCCAGCCGTACCGTCCTGCCCGTGACCACCCGGCCCGCGTCCGGCTTGACCTGGTCGGCGAGCAGACGCAGCACCGACGACTTACCGGAGCCGTTGACCCCGATCAGCCCGATACGGTCGCCGGGACCGAACTGGTAGGTGCACCGCTCCAGCACCAGCGGACCCGCGTCGGGCCCGCCCGCGTGCAACGTCACGTCCTCCAGGTCGTAGACGGTCTTGCCCAGCCTCGCCGCCGCGAACTTCATCAGCTCGACGGTCTCCCGCGCCGGCGGCTCGTCGGCGATCAGCGCCTGCGCGGCCTCGATCCTGAACTTCGGCTTCGACGTGCGCGCCGGCGGACCCCTGCGCAGCCAGGCGATCTCTTTGCGCATGAGGTTCTGGCGGCGCTCCTCGGCCGCCTGCGCGATGCGCGCCCGCTCGGCCTTGGCGAGCACATAGGCGGCGTAACCGCCTTCGTAGCGCTCCACCCTGCCGTCGACGACCTCCCACGTCCTGGTGGAGACCGCGTCGAGGAACCACCTGTCGTGCGTCACGACCAGCAGCGCGCTCTTGCGCTGCGCCAGATGCGCGGCAAGCCAGGCGATGGCCTCGATGTCGAGATGGTTCGTGGGCTCGTCGAGCATGATCAACTCGTGCTCGTCGATGAGCAGCTTCGCCAGCGCCGTACGTCGCCGCTCCCCACCGGACAGGTCCCCGACCAGGCTCTCCAGATCGAGATCGCCGATCAGATTGGCGAGGATCTCCCTGATGGCCTGGTCACCCGCCCACTCGTGCTCGGCCTTGCCGCCCAGCACCGTCTCGTGGATGCTCCTGCCCGGATCGAGGTCGTCACGCTGGGAGAGCAGGCCCACCCGCAGGCCCCTGTTGTGCGTCACCCTCCCGGAGTCAGGCTTCACCGCCCCCGCGACCACGGACAGGAGCGTCGACTTACCGCCACCGTTACGGCCGACGACGCCAATGCGCTCACCGGCCTCGATGCCGAGGGACACGTCGGAGAGCAGCGGCTTGGGCCCGTAGGCGTGGGAAACCGACTCAAGATTGACCAGATTCATCGCCCCCCAGGGTACGGACTACCGCCCCATTTGGCTAAGCGGCCCCGAGCGCTCCCCGTCCGTTCCTCCTGTTTGCACGGCAAGCCCTCTTGTTTGCACGGCAAGCAGGCTCGAGTTCGTACGGCAAGCGGGCTCGAGCGCCACCCTGAGCACGTGGCCGGCGTCCCTCCAGGGATACGCTCCCCGAGCTCCGTGGCAGACCACCGCCACGGAAGGCCACCCGTCCACCATCACCCGGCTGGAGCCGCCCCCGCCACCACGTGGCGGACGGTGGGTCGCCGCCGCCCTCAGACGATCGAAGCGCCCTCGACCGGGCCATGGGCCGGCACCGCCGTACGGCACACACCCGCTCCGACGAGCGCCACCGCCAGCTCCCGCGCCTGGTCCTCGTCAGCGGCCAGGAAGGCGCACGTCGGACCTGACCCCGACACGATGGCACCCAGCGCGCCCAGCTCCCGTCCCGCCTCCAACGTGCGGGCCAGCGAGGCGCGCAACATCAAGGCCGCAGGCTGCAGATCGTTGGCCAGCTCCGCGCCCAGCGCCCGCGCGTCGCCCGCCTTCAACGCCGCCAGCAGCGCGTCGCTCGCCTGAGGCCAGGCCACGACCTCGCCCAGCGCCGCCCGCAACCGGTCGCACTCCGCGTAGACCCGCGCCGTCGACAGGCCGCCATCGGCGATCGCGAACACCCAGTGAAACCTGCCGCCGGTCAGCAGCTCGGCCAGCTGCTCGCCCCTGCCGGTGCCGACCGCCGTACCGCCCAGCAGCGAGAACGGCACGTCGCTCCCCAGGTCCGCGGCGATCTCCATCAGGTCCTCGCGCGGCAGCCCGAGACCCCACAGCTCGTTGCAGGCCACCAGCGTGCCCGCCGCGTCGGCGCTGCCGCCCGCCATTCCGCCGGCCACCGGGATCGCCTTACGGATGACGAGCTCGACCCCGTACGTCCTGCCCGCGTGCTTCGCCAACGCCCTCGCCGCCTGGATGGCGAGGTTCCCGTCGTCCACGGGCACCTGGTCGGCGGACTCCCCCTCCACCCGTACGGAGATCGACTCCGACTCCTTCGCGATCACCTCGTCGAAGACGGAGACGGCGTGGAAGACGTTCACCAGGTCGTGGTAGCCGTCATCCCGAAGCGGGCCCACGGACAGCTGCACGTTGACCTTTGCGGGCACCCGGACGGTCACGGAACTCATCGATCTTCTGCCACTCTCGTCGCCTGCTGGGTCTCGACTTTCGATGCTAGCGGGACCAGCACGCTCACCACGCCCTCCCACTCCGCCCCCATCGGAGCGCCATGCCCTTCTGACGACCCCCGGCCCTGAGTGGGCGTGGATGACTTCGAGGGCTGCGGGTGCGGGATGGTGGGGCTGACGGCTCGGCATATCCTGCCGACGGCGGGAGCAACACAGCGCAGGTGAGGTGGATCCGATGTCGCAGGTGATGGTCGTCGAGGTGCCGCAGTGGCAGGGGTCGGGTTCGGCCACGGCCGAGCGCCTGGTCGAGGGGGCCGGGTTGCTTGCCGCGATGGTGCCCGACGCTGTGCGCCATCGGATCGAGGTCGGGGAAGGCGATACGCCCGCCGCTCTCGCCGCCACCGCCGGCAAGGCCAGGACCGTCATCGGCGATGTCCGCGAAGGGTTCGTGGTGACCGTGGGCGGAGACTGTGGGGTCGAGTTGGCGCCCGTGTCCGCGGCGATTGACGGTACGGCGAGCGCCTCGCCCTCGTCTGGTTCGACGCGCATGGGGACCTCAACACTCCTGCGTCGTCTCCCTCCGGCGCTTTCCACGGGATGATTCTTCGGGCGCTCACCGGTGAAGGCCATGACGTACTGCTGCCCGGACGTGCCATCAGCCCTGGAAGGGACCGCCGGCCGTCTACGTTCATTTGAAGCGCTCCCCACGACTAAAGTCGGGGGATTCCAGCCAGCTCGGGGCTCGCCGTAGCGTGGCCCTGGGCTGCTGTTGCTTGGCGGTTAGCCTTCCGGCCCACGCTGTCGCGTGGTTTGCGCGCCCCAACCCGCACACCCGGTCTGGGCTGTGCGTGCTCCGCCCTCCCGGCGGTGAGGATGTTCTTAGCGGCGTTCACATCCGCGTGCTCGATGTGTCCGCACGCGGTGCACCAGAAGACCGCTTGGCTCTCGCGGGATTTCCGGTCCACCGCCGTGCACACGTTGCACGTCTGACTCGTGTACGCCGGGTCGACGCTGATCACGTGGGTGCCCGTGTACCGGGCCTTGCTGCGGGTGGCGAGTTCGACGCGGTGCCAGCCCTTGTCCAGGATGGACCGGTTCAAGCCGGACTTGCTCGCGGCTCCGTTGGGCAGGAACGCGCCCGGCCGTTCGGGGTCTGGCTTGGGCTCGACGGCGGCGGTCATGTTCTTGGTCGCCAGCGCCTCGAACACGACCAGCTCGAAGCTCGTGGCCAGGGTGTGGGCGGTCTTGGCGGCGAAGTCCTGGCGGCGTCTGCCGACCTTCCGCGCCAGGTCGGCGACCCGTGCCGCGGCCCGCTTCCGTCGCTGACTGCCCTTCTTCGTGCGGGCGAGGCCGCGCTGGAACTTCTTAGCATGCTCGACTTCCCGATCACGGGCGAACACCTGGTGGTGGAAGATGCCGTCCGAGCGGGTCACGACCTTGACCACACCCCGGTCGATCCCCACCCCGCTACCCGGGCTGGCGTGCCGCTCAGGCGGGGCGATTCCGTCCTCGACGAGGAAGCTGATGTACCAGTGCTCGCCGTCCCGGCTGACGGTGGCGCTCTTGACCTTCCCGCCGAGCGGGCGGGTGATGCGGAAGCGGACCCAGCCGAGCTTGGGGAGTTTCGCCCGCCCCCAGCGCCGGTTGAGTCGCTGGATGGCGATCTTCCCGCCTTCGGGGAACCGGAAGCTCGGGGCGTTCCTTACCCGCGACTTCCAGCGGACATTCCACGTCCCGTGCCGGGCACATGCCTGGTCCAGGTCGATGAGCGTCTGCTGAAGGCAGTGGCCGGGCGCCTCTGCCAGCCACTCGAAGTCGACCTTCGCCTCGGCCAACTGGCGGGCCTGGTCGTGGTAGCCGATCCAGCCGCCTCGCCTACGGTAGATCTGGCGCTGTTCCAGGGCGGTGTTCCAGACGCTGCGGCAGGCTCCGCCGATCCGCTCGGCGAACTCGGCCTGCTCCTGGGTGAGGTCCAGGCGGTACTTACGTCCGGTCAGCACGATGCCTCACCGGTTCTTCTGGTTCTCGACGTACCGCTTGACGACCTCCAGGGGTGCCCCGCCCACGGTGGCCACGAAGTAGGAGTTGGTCCACAGTGTCGGCAGTTTCGACGTCAAGCTCGGGAACTCCTGACGCAGGACGCGGGAGGAGCGGCCCTTGATGGCCTTGACCAGCTTGTGGATTCCGAACTGCGGGTCCACCTCGACCAGAAGGTGAACGTGGTCGGGCATGACTTCCAGTTCCACCAGCCATGCCCCTTTCTCCTCGATCACCTCGCGGATCAGCTCTTTCAGCCGCGCTTCGATCAGCCCGCCCAGCACCCGCCTGCGGTATTTGGGGCACCACACCACGTGAAAGGCGCATTGGAAGGCGATGTTACTGTTCGTGCGCAAGGTCACGGCCACACTGATCAATATACAGCGGCGACTCATCTACCGCTCAAAGATTCGAGAGAAGGGCTTACCCCCATGGCTGAAGTCAGGGGTCCGCGCCCTGGATCTCCGATCGACCTTGATGTCCTGGACTCTGGGTGTTCGCGTCTGTGGGGAGTCCGGCGCCTGAGGGCTGCGGCCTGACCACCTTCTCAAGCTCGTCACGACGCGGACGGAGCGCTTCGAGCCGACGGGACTCGGCATCACGGAGTACGAGCCCGGCCGGCCCGAGGATCAGGTGCTCCTGGCCCCCTGGTCGCCGCCCTGTCGCCAGCGCTTCCCGATCCTGAGCCGCCGCATCTGAGCGTCACCGCTGGCTGCGTTGCCCCGGAGCACGTTCGAGACCCTTGTCCCGGAGCACGCTGGATGATCTCCTCTCCCGGAGGGCCGTCGATGCCCCCGTTCCAAAGCCCGTTCGATGACCTCGCCTCAGAGTGCCTTCGCCCCGCCCCGGAGAACGTTGGCGGCCTCGCCCCGAAGCACGCTGGATGGCCTCGCTCCGGAGCACGTTGGCTGCCTTGTCTCGATGGATGTTGGATGACCTTGTCGTGGAGGGCGTGGCACCTGACCGCCGGAGGACGCGATGTGTTCCTCCGGCGGGCAGGCCGGGCGTTTTCAGGGCGCCGTTGGGGTTTCTCGGGTCAGCCGGGGCGGACGGCGCCTCGGTAGCGGGGGCGGTAGTAGGCCGAGCCCAGGAAGTCGGTCCTCTTGACCACGTCGCCGGTCTTGGGGGCGTGGATCATGATGCCGTTGCCGAGGTAGAGGCCGACGTGGGTGGGGTCGCCCGTGCCGCCGCCGAAGAACACCAGGTCGCCGCGGCGCAGGCCGGACAGCGGGACCCTCTTTCCTTGCCGGAACTGGGTCCCGGTGTAGTGGCCGAGCCGCACCCCTGCTCTGGACCAGGCGTAGAGCGTCAGGCCTGAGCAGTCGAAGCCGACGGTGCCCGCGCCTCTCCCTATGCCTCTGCTGGGGCCTGAGGAGGTGCCGCCGCCCCAGGAGAACGGGGTGCCGAGGCGGGCGACGGCTGCGATGGCCGCGGTGTCGCCCTTGGTGCCTGAGACCCGCGGCCTGCCGGTGCCAGGCCTGTTGCGCGGCTTTCCGACGCCGGGCCGACTGACACGAGGCGGCGAAACGGGCGGCGGCGCCACCCGCGGCAGGGTGACATGAGGCGGCGTGACGCCAGGCGGGATGACGCGAGGCGGGATGACGCGAGGCGGGATGACGCGAGGCGGGATGACGCGAGGCGGGATGACGCGAGGCGGGATGACGCGAGGCGGGATGTGGCCAGGCGAGACGGGGCCAGGTGGGGTGTGGCGAGGCGGCGTGTGGCCGAGCGAGTGATCAGTCGGGGTCGGCCGCTCAGGAGGCGGAGCCCAGTCGACGCGGGATGGGGCGTCAACGGAGTGGTGCCACACCGAGAAGTGGTCTCGCCAGGTGGCGAGCCAGTCGGCGTCCGTCATCGGCATGCGCATCACCGACCACCGTGTCGGCGATTTTCGGTCAGAAGCGCACGCCTCCGGAGGCAGGACGACCGTCAGGCGGGTGTGGGCGGCCGGAAGCGTCACCGTGCCGAGGCAGGGCGGCGTTCCGGGGCCGGCCGCCGCGCCTGGCGAGGCGCCGAGCGTCGCGAGAAAGCCGATGGTGAGCCACATCAGAACCTCCTGAGCCGTGGAAGGGAAGGCTCAGGATCATGCGGAGAGGCTCACGGGAAAGTGGCCGAGCGAGGTTCTGTGGACGGTGAAGGGTAGGCGGCCCAAGCTGTGGACGGTGGTAGGGGGTGCGGGCTGTGGACGGACGGCCGCCCTGGTCAGTCGAGATGCTCCGCGATTCTCGCGAAGGCCACGATGTCCAGTTGCTCCCCCCGTGTCGAAGGCTCCACCCCGGCGGCCCTCAACGCCTCCTCCGCCCGCGGAGCCGTACCGAACAGCGAGGCCAGGGCGGCGCGCAGCGTCTTGCGCCGCTGTGCGAAGGCCGCGTCCACCACCGAGAAGACCTGCTTGCGCGTCGCCGTGGTCGTAGGCGGGTCGCGGCGCTCCAGGGCGACCAGCCCGGAGTCGACGTTCGGCACCGGCCAGAACACCGTCCGGCCGACGGGCCCGGCTCTGCGGACGTCGGCGTACCAGGCGGCCTTGGCGGACGGCACGCCGTACACCTTGGAGCCGGGTGGGGCGGCGAGCCGGTCGGCGACCTCGGCCTGCACCATGACCAGGCCCTTGCGGAGCGAGGGCAGCACCTCCAGCAGGTGGAGCACCACCGGCACGGAGACGTTGTAGGGCAGGTTGGCGACCAGGGCCGTGGGGACGTACCCGCCGAAGTCGCCGGGGCCCACGCGCAGGGCGTCGGCCTGGACGACGGTCAGCTTGTCGCCGAGCCCTCGGGTGTCGACGGTCAGGGGGAGCTGGGTGGCCAGTACGGGGTCGATCTCCACGGCGACGACGTGGGCGGCCTCGGGCAGCAGGGCGAGAGTGAGCGAGCCGAGCCCGGGACCGACCTCGATCACCACGTCGTCGGGCGACAGCCCGGCCGTGCGGACGATCCGCCGGACGGTTCCGCCGTCGATCACGAAGTTCTGTCCGAACTTCTTTGTCGGGCGAAGGTCCAGCTTGTCCGCCAAATTACGTATTTCAACCGGCCCCAGCAGGCTCACAATGGCACTCCCCACGTCATCCGTTAAGTCTCCAGCATCCACGACGCTACGAAGAACCAGGCAGGAGGAGGGAGGATGGTGTGAACGACGAAGGGACTTCCCTGATGGAGCCGACGGGCGCCAGGCCACTGCGTCCGGCCGACGCACGGGAGATCGGGCCGTACCGCCTGCTCGGGCGGCTCGGCGAGGGCGGCATGGGCACGGTCTTCCTGGCGATCGCGCCGACCGGTCGTCCTGTCGCCGTGAAGGTGGTGCGGGCGGAGTTCGCCAATCAGGAGGGATTCAACGCGCGGTTCCACGCGGAGGTGGACAACGCGCGCAGGGTGGCCTCGTTCTGCACCGCGCAGGTGCTCGACAACGGCAACGACAGCGCGGGCAGGCCGTACATGGTGACCGAGTACATCGCGGGCGTGCCCCTGTCGGAGCAGATCACCAAGTTCGGCGCGCTGGAGCCTGGCGCGCTGCACGGCGTGGCGCTGGGGGTGGCGGCGGCGCTGGCCGCGATCCACGTGGCGGGGCTCGTGCACCGCGATCTGAAGCCGGCCAACGTCATCCTGTCGATGTCGGGGCCCAGGGTGATCGACTTCGGCATCGCCCGCGCCCTCGACCGTGAGAGCAACTTCACCCTGTCGGGCGAACTGCTGGGCAGTCCTGGCTGGTGGGCGCCGGAGCAGGTGCGCGGCCGTCAGGTGACGCCGGCGGCCGACGTGTTCGCGTGGGGCTGCCTGGTGGCGTTCGCGGGCAACGGCCGCCACCCGTTCGGACGCGGCGACGCGATCACGCTGGCCAGCAGGGTGCTGAACCAGCCGCCCGACCTCGGCGCGCTGCCCGCGCCGCTCAACGAGCTGGTACGGCAGGCCACCGCGATGGACCCGCTCCAGCGGCCGACGGCGCAGGACCTGCTGATCGCGCTGGTCGGCGGGCGCGTCCCCACGCCCGACCCGCCCACAGTGGTCGCCAGCGAGCTCCTCGACCGGGCATGGCGGCCGCCGCCCAACGTCGCCAACGAGCCCGACGCCACGGAGGTGCTGTCCGCGACCCTCCACTCGAGCGCGCCGGTCGCGACGACGACGCCACCGCCATCGCCGACGCCGACACCGACGCCGACGCCGGTCGGGCTGACGCAGGCTCCCGTGGAGGACGGCAGGCCGACGACGAGGCGCTGGCTGATCCCCGCGATCGTGGCGGGGGTGGCGCTGCTGGTCACGGTCGCGATCCTGATCGTCGGCGGCCCCTCGCCCTCGTCCCCCGTGCGTCCCACGAACGCGGGCGGCGGCCAGTCGGCGGGTATCACCGACGTCGGCAGGCGGTTCGCGCTGGGTCCCGGCTTCGACGATCCACAGCTGATCGTCGCGCAACGGCCCGACTGCGGCCTGACCGACTACGGCGGCAACCAGCCCACCTCGGGCCGGTTCTGCGTGATCAAGTGGACGATGGTGAATCCCGGGGGTACGGCCCGCACCATCGGCAGGCCTTCGGTCACGCTGCGCGACGACAGGGGCGCCAGCCACGAGGCCACGACCTTGTCCAGCGCGGTTCCCGACTCGATCCCACCAGGTGGGCGGATCGACGGGACGTTCGTGTTCGACCTGCCGCCGCAGCGGATGCCGGCCGTCCTGTCCGGCACCATGCTGCAGGGAGGAAGGGAAGTGGAGGTGCGGCTGTCATGACCAGGGTGCTCCTCGCCGTCCTCCTCGCGGCCGCCATGGTCCCGGGCAACGGTGGCGAGGCTGCCGCGCGGGCGATGGCCTGCAGCGGCGACGTGGTCGTGGGCGACCCCTTCGACGGCGCCGGCTCGGTCTCGCTGGTCTCCGGCGGCCAGATCGTCCCGGTCAGGCTTCCCGCCCTCCAGGAGAACGACGGGTTCGGCTGGTCGGTGGCCATGGCGGAGGTCGACGGCGACGGCTGCGCCGATCTGCTGGTCGGCGCGCCGTACGCGGACGTGGAGGGTCTGCAGGACGCGGGCGTCGCCTACCTGATTCCCAGCAAGGGCGGCACCCCCACCAAGCTGACCTCGCCCGAGCCGCAGGCCGACGCGCATTTCGGGTGGTCGGTGGCGGCGAAGGGCACGTTGATCGCCGTGGGCGCGCCGTACGAGGACCTGGGGGACCTGGCCGACACCGGCGCGGTCTACGTCCGCCAGGGCGAAGGCACCCTGAAGAAGATCAGCCAGGAGCCGAAGGAGGTGCCCGGCAACCCCGAGGTGGGCGACCAGTACGGCTGGGCGCTGGCCTTCGCGAAGGGCAACAGCCTGGTCGTGGGCGTGCCGTACGAGAACGACGACGGCGCGGGCGTCCAGAACGGCCAGGGCAGGCTCGACTCGGGCTCGGTGAGCATCATCACCGACGTGACCGCGCAGAAGCCGTCGGGCGTCAAGTGGGAGCCGCCCGACAACCAGGCCGGCGACAGGTTCGGCTACTCGGTGGCCTACGTCGAGGGGGTCGAGGGGATCGGCATCGCGGTGGGCGCGCCGCAGGCCAACGTCGTGCAGTTCCTCGACACCGCGGGCAATCCGACGAGGAGGGTGAAGGGCGAGGGCAACTTCGGCTTCTCGCTTGCCGCTTCCCAGGACGGCAGGCTCGCGGTCGGCGCTCCCTACGCCGGAGGTAAGGGCGCGGTGCGGATCCTGTCGGGCGCTGACAGCTCCGCCGAGCGCATACTGGTTCCCGCCCAGGGGGGCAGGTTCGGCTGGTCGGTCGCTTTCGCCGGCAACCGCCTGGTCGCCGGCGCCCCCGACGCTCTGCCGTACGGCGCGGCGGGCGTCATCGGACGCAACGAGGAGACCATCCAGGAGCTCAAACCGCCACGAGGCGCCGAGTTCGGCGCCTCTGCCGGCAGCTGAGAAATCTCGGCCGGCAGCTAAGACGCCTCGGCGGGTGGCTGAGGCACCTGGCGAGCGGCTGAGGCGGCTCGCGGCAGAGCGGGATGCGGCTAGCCGAAGAGTCTGGCGCCGCAGTGTGGCCACTGCCCCTGCCAGCGCCCGCCCACCCGCTGGTAGAGCAGCTGGGCCCGGTAGGTCTGCTCCTCGGCGGACCAGACGTGTGGCATGCCCGAGCCGCCGACGGCCTGCCACATCGGCAGGCTGAACTGGTACAGGCCGTAGTAGGGGCCCGAGGGGTTGTAGGCGTGCGGGTTGCCGCGTGACTCGCACGCGGCCAGCGCTGCCCAGTCGAGCCGCGCCACGTCGGCCTGGATCGGGATGGTGTGCGCCGGCGTGGCGGGCCCCGGCGGGGTGACCGTGATCGTGGTGCCCTCGTGAGGGAAGCTGCCGAGCGCGGGCGTGACGCGGTAGCCCCTGCCGTACCGGACCCTGGTCTCCCGCAGCACGCCCCTGACCGTGCCTTCGGTGGTCGTGGTGGTGACGCGGCGCTCGCCCGCGACCACGTGCACCTCGCGTGGAGTGAACATCGTCACCGCCATCCCGCCCAGCGGGAGCGCCCTGGTCCTCGGCGCGGACAGGCGGCTGCCGCCGTGCTCGATGGCCAGCTCGTCGAGGGCCGCGCCGACGCTCGTGGCGGTGACGAGGTGCCTGGCCGTACGGCCGTCGACGGTGAGCGTGATCGGGCGGGCGTGGCGGACCACGATCGTGCTCCCTTCGCCGATCGCGGTGTGGGCGCCGGGCTGGAGGTAGTCGTCCTCGCCGAAGGGGATCGAGGCCTCCTTCAGCACCTCGGCCACCGTGGCGGCGGTGCTGCGCAGCGCCATGGCCTTGCCGTCCACGACCAGCGAGACGTCCTCGCCGAGCGTGGCGGCGATGGCCGAACCAACCAGGGCAGCCGTCGCGAGCCCGTATCCAGCCAACGCCCGGCCCGACTTCCAGAGGGGCCGGGGAGCGCGTCGTCGTCCTCTAGCCATCACCCGCGCGAGGCTAACCGAGCGCGGGACGGCCTCACCGGAAGATGCCGAAGACGGCCTCTCCGTTGGCGTTCACGGCCGCGCACAGTTCATCAGCTGGCATGTCCTTGACCTCGGCCAGGCAGCGCAGGGTGAGCGGGATGAGGTAGGGGGCGTTGGGCTTGCCGCGGTGCGGGACCGGCGGCAGGTACGGCGCGTCGGTCTCGACCAGGATCAGCTCCTTGGGCGCCACCCTGGCCGCCTCGCGCAGATAGCCGGCGTTCTTGTACGTCACAGGGCCGGAGAAGGACATGAAATATCCGGCTTCGACACACTTCTTGGCCATGTCGGCGTCTCCCGAGTAGCTGTGGAAGACCACGCGCTCGGGAGCCCCCTCCGCCGCCAGCACCTTCAGCACGTCGTCGTGCGCGTCGCGGTCGTGGATCACCAGCGCCTTGCCGGTCCGCTTGGCGATCTCGATGTGCGCGCGGAAGCTGGCGTGCTGGTCGTCCTTCGACGCCCAGTCGCGGTAGTAGTCGAGCCCCGTCTCGCCGACCGCCCGCACGTCGGGTTCGCAGGCCAGCGCCTCGATCTCGGCCAGCACCTCGGGCGTCGCGGCGTGCGCCTCGTTCGGGTGGATCGCCACGCCCGCGAAGACGTCGCCGTGGGCCGCGGCGACCCGCGCCCCCCACACCGAGGACGGCAGGTCGTAGCCGATCGTGACGAGCCTGCTCACACCCACGGCGCGCGAGTCGGCCAGGATGCTCTCCACGCTGGCCGAGGCCGCCTGCGCGGCCTGCGCCACCGGGTCTCCCGAGGAGGCCTGCCTGTTGCCCACCATGATGTCGAGATGGCAGTGGCTGTCGAAGACGGGCGCGGTCAGCGGCTCTGGCGCGGCGGGAAGCGTGCTCACTCACCCAAAGGTACCGGGGAGAATGACCCCCATGCGGTTCGGGATCCTCGGCTCCACCGTCGCCTGGCGCGCCGACGGGACACAGGTGCCGCTCGGCGGCCCTACCCAGCGCGCCCTGCTCGCGCTGCTGCTGGCCCGCGCGGGCCAGGTCGTCTCCGCCGACACCCTGATCGACTCCCTGTACGGCGAGCAGCCCCCCGCCAACGCCGCCCACGCCCTGCAGTCGCAGGTCTCCCGCCTGCGCCGCTCGTTCACGATCGAGCTGCTGCCCGGCGGCTACCGCCTCGACGTCGATCCCTCGGCGGTCGACGCGCACGTCTTCCTCCGCCTGGCCGACGCGGGCCGTGCCGCGCTGGAGGCCGGTGACTCCGCGGGGGCCGCCGATCTGCTGCGCGAGGCGCTTGCGCTGTGGCGGGGACCGGCGTCGGCCGACGCCGTCCATCTGGAGGAACGCAGGCTGACCGCGCTCGAGGACCGGTTCGAGGCCGACCTGCGCGGCGGAGCCCCCGGTGTCGCCGCCGAGCTGCGCGGCGAGATCGACCGCCATCCGCTGCGCGAGCGCCTCCGCGGCCAGCTCATGCGCGCTCTTCACGCCGAGGGCAGGCAGGCCGAGGCGCTGGTCGCCTACGAGGAGACCAGGCAGGTGCTGGCGGAGGAGCTGGGCGCCGATCCTTCGGCCGAGCTCGCCGCCGTCCACCGGAGCCTGCTGCGCGGGGCCCGCCCTTCGGCTCCGCCCGCCCCGCTGACCGGCCTGGTCGGCAGGGAGTCCGACCTCCAAGGTGTGCGCGACCTGCTGCGCGAGGCCCGCCTGGTCACCCTGCTCGGCCCCGGAGGGGTGGGCAAGACCCGGCTGTCGGTCGAGGTCGCGAGCGGCGACGACGTCGCCTTCGCCGACCTCTCGGCGATCCAGGACGGCGCCGAACTGCCCCAGGCGCTCCTCGGCGCGCTCGGCCTGCGCGAGGGCGCGCTGCTGAGCCTCCCCGACGCCATGACTCCCACCTCCAGGCTGGTCGCCGCGCTGGCCGAACGCTCCACGCTGCTCGTCATGGACAACTGCGAGCACCTCAGTGAGCGGGCTGCCGGTCAGTCGTCGTGGTCCTGCTGCTCGAGCTGCGCGTCCATGGCGGTGCACAGGTCGTGCAGGAAGGTCTCGAACTGCTGGAGCAGCTCGGGCGGGTATCGGGACATCGTGGCGTCCAGGCGGTCGGCGAGGGGCCCGAAGAACTTCCTGGCGGGCTCCTGAATGTGCGGGCTGCTGGTCAGGGTGACGATCCGCCGGTCGGTGTGTTCGCGGGTGCGGATGATGTGCCCGGCGCGTTCGAGGCGGTTCAGCAGCGCGGTGGTGGCGCCAGAGGACAGCGAGATGCGCTCGCTGAGGCGGGCCGGGGACAGTGGGGCGCCCCTGTCCTCGGCGTAGAAGATCTCCATGAGGGCGACGGCGTCGGTGGAGTGCACGCCGAGCCAGGCCGCGAAGCGCCTGGTGAACTCGGTGTAGTTCGCGCCGTAGACCCTCAGCCCTTCCATGAGCCGGTGATGCTGCGCCGAGACGTGACCGAGCTTCGGTTCCCCCATCGAGGTCCTCCGCCTTCCTTCTCGTACGGGTGATCCGCGTCAGCGGCTCGTTTTGACAACCTACCGCCACCACTTTACCTTCACCGTGGAGTTACTTCACCATGGAGGTATCTGGTCGTGACCGCCGCCCTCTCGCCCATCCGCCGATCGCCCGCCTCCCGTGCCAGGCCACCATCAGCACCTCACCGCTCATCCGACGCCCCTCTCGCAGGCGCGCCCGCCGTCAGCACCTCATCTCCTCATGCGAATCCCCTAGACCTCATGGAGTCCTGATGCTCAACGCGCCCCGCCTCGACGGCATCGACCCGTTCGCCGCGACCACCCGCGGCATCACCGAGCCCGATGCCATCCGTGCCGCCCTGCGCGCCGCCGGCCCCATCGTCCAGGTGAACGCCCCGGCCGGGGGACCGGTGTGGATCGTGACCGACGACGACCTGGCGCGTGACGTCCTGGCCGACCCGCGCATCGCCAAGGACCCGGCCCTCGCGCCCCTGAGCTGGGACCGGCACACCGCCGGGCTCGAGCAGACCGCCGCCGAGCAGCCATCACTCACCACTCTCGACGGCCCCGAACACGCGAGCCTGCGACGCGCGCACGCCCCGCTGCTCAACGCCAGGCGGATCCGCGAGCAGTCCGATCGGGTCCACGCGATCGCCCGGGAGCTCCTCACCGAACTGGCCGCCGACGGCACGGCGGTCGACCTCATGGCCGACTTCACCACCCGCTACCCGCTCACCGTCCTGCTCGACCTGCTCGGCATTCCCCTCGACCTCGTCGACCAGGCCACCGACGCCTGCCGGCGGATGTTCGATCCCGCCGAGCAGAGCAGGGCCATCGCCGCACTCGCGGAACTGGCCGCTTCAGGACTCGGCGACGGCAGCGAGGGACTCGCCGCCGAGCTGCGTGACCGGGTCTCCCCCGAGACCACCCGGGAGCAACTGCAGTACCACCTGTTCGCGTTGATCTTCGCAGGGCAGCTGACCACCGACGCCGCCCTCGGCTTCCTGGTCGCGCGCGTCCTCGCGGGCGGCACTCACCGGACCCCGGCGGGCGAAGGGACGACCGACGAACTGGTCCGCGAGACGCTGAGGCGGCACCCACCCGCGCCCTTCACGCTCTGGAGGTTCACGACCACCGAGCTCGAACTCGCCGGAGTACGGCTCCCCGCCCGAGCGCCTGTGCTCGTCGACATCCAGGGAATCAACACCGACCCCGCCCGCCCGTCCGGACCTGACCTGGCCTTCGGCGCCGGCCCGCACTTCTGCGTCGGCGCGCAACTGGCCCAGCTCGAACTGCGCGCGGTGGCCACGGTGCTGCGAACCGACTTTCCCGGCGCCCGCCTCGCCATCCCCTTCACCGACCTCCGGCAGACCAGCCTCGGCGGCATTCAGGGAACCCGGCTGACCGCCCTCCCCGTCGCACTGCACGGCTGAACCGGAGAGCGACCGGGGGTCCAGCCGGCGAGGTCATCAACGAGGAGGCTCGGGCAGGCTCCCGAGAGAGCGGCCCGAGCCTCCACGCGCGCAGCGAGCGTTCGCGCTCGTTATGCGACGCTCTCCAAGCGCGGGAAGAGGATCTCGCCCTTCACGACCCGCGCCCCCGCGGGCAGCCTGCCCCACTGGCCGGCCTCGCCCACCCGCTGTGCGGTCAGCGCGCCCAGGTGCTCCTCAGCCCCCAGCGACGCCCACAGCTTCTCCGCGGTGGCCGGCATCACCGGGTTGAGCAGCACGGCGACCGCGCGCAGTGCCTCAGCGGCGGTGTAGAGGATCGTGGCCAGCCTGGCGCGGCCCTCCTCCGAGGTGTCCTTGGCCACCTTCCACGGTTCCTGCTCGCTGAGGTAGCCGTTGACCAGCTTCACGAAGTCGAAGATCGCGCCGAGCCCGCCCGCGAAGTCGAGCTCGTCGCCGATCGCCCTGTCGGCCTTGGCCACGGTCTCGGCCAGCGCGGTGGCGATGGCCTCCTCCTGGCCGGCGGCCGCGGGCAGCTCGCCGTCGAAGTACTTGCCGACCATGGCCGCCACCCTGGAGGCCAGGTTGCCGAAGTCGTTGGCCAGCTCGGAGGTGTAGCGGGCGGCGAAGTCCTCCCACGAGAACGAGCCGTCCTGGCCGAACGGGATCGCCCGTAGGAAGTAGTAGCGGTAGGCGTCGACGCCGAAGTGCTCGGTGAGCTGCTGCGGCGAGATGCCGGTCAGGTTGGACTTGCTCATCTTCTCGCCGCCGACCATCAGCCAGCCGTTGGCGAAGACCTTGCCGGGCAGCGGCAGCCCGTTGGCCATCAGCATCGCGGGCCAGATGACCGCGTGGAAGCGCAGGATGTCCTTGCCCACGAGGTGGACGTTGGCCGGCCAGATCTGCTCGAAGCGCGCGGGGTCGGAGCCGTAGCCGACCGCAGTGGCGTAGTTGAGCAGGGCGTCGACCCACACGTAGATGACGTGCTTGTCGTCCCACGGGATCGGGATGCCCCAGTCGAAGGTGGAGCGGGAGATCGACAGGTCCTGCAGGCCCTGCTTGACGAACTGCACGACCTCGTTGCGCGCGGAGGCGGGCTGGACGAAGTCGGGGTTGGCCTCGTAGAACTCCAGCAGGCGCTCGCCGTACTCGGAGAGCTTGAAGAAGTAGTTGTCCTCGCGCAGCCACTCGACAGGTCGCTTGTGGATCGGGCAGAGGTCACCCTCCAGCAGCTCGCCGGGGGTCTTGAACTCCTCGCAGCCCACGCAGTAGGGGCCCTCGTAGCCGCCCTTGTAGATCTCGCCCTTGTCGTAGAGGTCCTGGACGAACTCCTGGACCCGCTCGGTGTGGCGCTTCTCCGTGGTGCGGATGAAGTCGTCGTTGGCGATCTCGAGGTGCTGCCAGAGCGGTTTCCACGCCTCCTCGACCAGCTTGTCGGCCCACTCCTGCGGTGTGACGCCGTTGGCCTCGGCGGTGCGCATGATCTTCTGGCCGTGCTCGTCGGTGCCCGTGAGGTACCACACCTGCTCACCACGCTGGCGGTGCCAGCGCGTCAGCACATCGCCCGCGACGGTCGTGTAGGCGTGGCCCAGGTGGGGAGCGTCGTTGACGTAGTAGATCGGCGTGGAGACGTAGAACATGGCATCAAGACTAAGGCTCGGGCCAACCGTCTTGCGCGGCATCGCGAAGGAGGCCGCGCCCGGCTCGTCGAGGCTTCAACCCTTGGGGGCGGAGGACTGGTCCCTGGTGACCGCCTCGGCGGCCTCCTCCGCCGCCTTGGCGGCGACGTCGATGGCCGTCTCCCTGGTGCGCCTGATGCCCAGGATGCTGACGAACAGCGCGGCGAAGATGGTCTGGAAGCTCATGATGAGCGCGGTGGCCGACGGCACGACGATGCGCAGCGACTCGCGGGGGTCGAGCGCGCCGAAGCTGCGGACCTGCCAGTGGACCAGCGACATCACCAGGCCGACCAGACCGGCGACCGCGAGCAGGCCGCCGACGACCAGCCCCTTCTCCAACGTCACGATGCTGATCAGCTTGCGGACGCGCGGCGACTCGGGGAGGAATCCCTCCTCCGCCGCGTAGACCTTGGTGAACAGCGCGAACAGCGACGCCTGGAAGCCGATCACCACCGCGGCGGACGCGCCGACCAGCGTGTCGACGTCGAAGGCCAGCTCGCCGATCTGCACGGGACCGAACGTCAGCGCGGCGCCGGCGACCAGGCCGAGCGCCATGAGGACGAGGCCGGGGAAGAAGAAGAGCCACTTGGGGCTGTAGAGGAGCAGGAAGCGCAGGTGGCGCCAGCCGTCACGCCACGAGCGCAGGTGCGGAGGGCGGGAGCGGCCGTCGGGCGAGAGCGTGGTGGGAACCTCGCGCACGTCGAGCCCCTGCAGCGTGGACTTCACCACCATCTCGCTGGCGAACTCCATGCCGCCGGTCTGCAACCCCAGGTTCAGGATCGACTCGCGGCGGAACCCGCGCAGACCGCAGTGGAAGTCGCCGATCGCGCTGGGGAAGAACAGCCTGCCGACGAACGACAGGACGGGGTTGCCCAGGTAGCGGTGCAGCGGGGGCATGGCGCCAGGGGCGATGCCGCCCTTGAAGCGGTTGCCCATCACCAGGTCGGCCCCGTCGCGCAGCTGCTCGACGAACGGCACCAGCGCGGTGAAATCGTAGGAGTCGTCGGCGTCGCCCATGATGACGTACTTGCCGCGGGCGGCGCGGATGCCGCCGAGGAGGGCGTTGCCGTACCCCTTCTCCTCCACATGGACCACGCGAGCCCCGGCGTCGCGGGCGAGCTGTTGCGAGCCGTCCGTGCTGCCGTTGTCGGCGATCAGGACCTCGCCTTCGATGCCGTGTTCCTCCATGCACGCAACAGCCTTGCGTACGCAGACTTCTACGGTCTCGGCCTCGTTGAGGCAGGGCATGACCACCGTCAGTTCCACGTCTAGACCCTTCAGTCACGGCACTTCCAGCCAACCATCATGCCCTGTGCCCTGACGTGGTCGTGTCAAGTCGTCAAAAGGGCTGGCATTCTTTAGGAGAATCTTCGGCGAAGAGCCCGAATGGTAGAATCGAGTAGCTCGGCACTGTCGCTGCTGGGTCTACCGCCGGAAAGGACTATCCGGTCCTCTGCAGCAGGAGCGGTGGAGGTCAAAGCATGGTGAGCGTTGCCGAGAGAACGCGTGTCGAGCCTTCCGTCCCAGGACGAAAGGCTCGTTTGCTGTCCTACGTGGGCAGACACCGCGTGTTCTTCATCGCCTTCGCGCTGGGCGCGTTGCTGCGGCTCGTCGCGATGCTCGGCTACGGCCCCGCGATGTGGTTCAACGACTCCTACGAGTACGTCTCGGTGGCGCTGCACCCGAGGCCGAGCGCGGTCAGGCCGGACGGCTACAGCTTCTGGCTGATGCTGCTGCGTCCCTTCCACAGCTTCTCCCTGGTGGTCTTCACCCAGCACCTGATGGGTCTGACCACGGGCGTGCTCGTCTACGCGCTGCTGCGCAGGAAGTTCGCGCTGCCCAAGTGGGGCGCGACACTGGCGGCCGTTCCCGTGCTGTTCGACGCCTACCAGATCCAGCTCGAGCAGATGGTGATGTCCGACACGATGTTCACGCTGCTGGTCGTGGGCGTCATCACCCTGGTCCTGTGGCACCGGCGCATGTCGTGGAAGGTCGGCGCGGTCGTCGGGTTCCTGCTCGCGCTCACGGCGCTGACCCGCTCGATCGGGCTGCCGATCCTCGGCCTGGTCGTGGTCTACATGCTGATCAAGCGCAGCGGCTGGAAGGCGATCGTGGCCATGGTCACGGCCTGCGCCATCCCCGTCGTCGCCTACATGGCGTGGTTCTACGCGGCCTTCGGCAAGTTCGCGATGACGAACAGCGACGGCCTCATCCTCTACATGCGGGTGTCGATCTTCGCCGACTGCAAGAAGATGGACCTGGAGCTGCCGCGCGAGCTGCCGCTGACCTTCATGTGCATCGAGGAACCCGTCAGCAAGCGGGTCAACTACGCGCAGTGGTACCTGTGGGGCACGGGCAGCGGCAACGGCAACGGCGGCGGCGAGGTGCTGCACAGGCTGCCGGGCAAGGTGAAGTTCGACGACTTCAAGAACGAGGTGGCCAGCGAGTTCGCCAAGCGGGCGATCCTGGCCCAGCCGGGCGACTACCTCGCGGTCGTCGCGCGCGACTTCATGCGGTCCTTCACCTGGGGCAGACCGCGCTTCCCCGACGCGAAGACCTACAACATGTACCAGTTCCGGCCCTACTACGACCTCGACACGAACGGCAGGCCACAGCGGCTGCCGCACTGGGCCACCGTGGGCGGCTTCGCCGACACCGACGCGTTCATGTACGAGCAGGGCCCGGCGGAGACCAGGATCGAGCACCCGTGGGCGGGCATCATGAGCGCCTACCAGAAGATCTTCTACCTGCAGGGCGTCATGCTCGGCGGCATCCTGCTGATCGGCCTCGCCGGGGTGCTCGTCAGGTGGCGGGACCTGGGCGGCCCCGTGCTGCTGCCGTGGCTGGGGGCGTTCGGGCTGATCCTCGCGCCCGCGGCCACGGCCGAGTTCGACTACCGCTACCTGCTGCCCGCCGTCCCGCTGGCGTGCATCGCGGCGGCGATCACGCTCAGGCGCGGGATCAAGGTGCGCCGCTCCTCGCTCACACCCACGAGCGCATCAGCATCCGAGCCCACCACTGTGCGAACGTGATCGTCTCAGCCGACAGGATCGGGTAGAGCCACCAGAAGTTGATCAGCACAACGAGCGCGCACGCGCCGACCGTGGCCGCGCCCGCGGCCCGCCTGATCGGCGGCGCGCTCGCGGGGCCGAGCGCGATGCCCGCGACGAGCACGAGCGCCAGCACCATGAACGGCACGACGGGGATCATGTAGAACAGGTACATCGTGCGGTTGTCGGCGATCGCGTAGTAGAACCACGGCAGCCAGCCCACGCCGTAGCCGAGCAGGACCGCGCCCGCCCGCCAGTCGCGCCTGGCCACGTACCACCCGACGAGCGCCAGCAGCGCGAGCAGCGCCAGGTACCAGAGGGCGGGCGTGCCGACGCCCAGCACCGCCGAGGAGCACTTGTCGGCGCCGCAGCCGGTCGGCGGGGGTTTGCTCGGATAGTAGAACGACACAGGCCGCTGCAGCAGCGGCCACTGCCAGGGCTCCGACATGTACGGGTGCCCCTTGGCCATGCCGGTGTGGAAGCCGAGCACCTGCAGCTGGTAACTCAGCCACGAGCGCAGCGAGTCGAAGACGAAGAAGGCGGGCCCGGCCTGCGTGGCCTGGTCCCAGTTGCGCCCCCAGCCCTCCGCCCGCACGAACCAGCCGGTCCAGCTGAGCATGTAGACCACGGCCGGAGCCAGCGCGAGCGCCCCCAGCGCGCCGGTCAGATCCCGCTGCACCACTCCCCTGTACGGCTCCCGCAGCCCGAGCGCCCGGCGCGCCCCCGCGTCCCACATCAGCGACATGACGGCGAAGGCCAGCAGGAAGAAGATCCCCGACCACTTGACCGCGCACGCCGCTCCCAGGCACACCCCCGCGGCCAGCCGCCACGGTCTGACGCCCAGCCACGGCCCCGTCGGCGTCGGCAGGGAGCTCTCGTACCAGTCGGACAGGCGTTGCCTCGACAGGTCCCTGTCGACCACCAGGCAGGCGAATCCGGCCAGCACCCAGAACATCAGGAAGATGTCGAGCAGCGCGTTGCGGGAGAGCACGAAGTGCAGGCCGTCGAGCGCGAGCAGCAGCCCCGCCAGGCAGCCCAGCAGCGTGGAGCGGGTCATCCTGCGGGCGACCCTGGCGATGATCAGGATGGACAGCGTGCCCACCACCGCGCCGGCGAAGCGCCAGCCGAAGGGCGTCAGGCCGAACAGCCACTCGCCGACCGCGATCATCCACTTGCCGAGCGGCGGGTGGGCGACGTATTCGGCGCACTCGTCGACGGTCGGGCACTTCTTCCAGAAGTCGAGGTTGCCTGCGATGATCATCCGGTCGGCGATCGGGTCGTCGGTCGTTCCGAGAGCCACCCGCTCGACCCCGAATCGCAGCAGCGCGTAGGCGTCCTTCATGTAGAAGGTCTCGTCGAAGACGACCGCGTGCGGCTCACCGAGCCGAAAGAACCTCAGGAATCCCCCGAAGGCGGTGACCAGGAGCGGCCCCACCCATCCCCATAACGTGTCAACCGGCATGGGGGGAATTAGTCGCCTATTTCCCACCTTGGCACCTTAGGGCGTAGACGATCTCCTGTGAACCGCGTCGTACAGCTCTCGTTTGGGCATGCCCGCCTCCTTGGCCACCTCGACGATCGCCTGCTTGCGCTGGGTGCCCTCGGCGGTGCGCCGGTCCACCTCGGCGACGAGCGCGTCGAGGTCAGGAGGTCCCGCGTCGGGGACATGGCCCGCGACGACCACGGTGATCTCGCCCTTCACCCCCGCAGCCGCCCAGTCGGCCAGCTCGGCGAGGCCGCCTCGCCGTACCTCCTCGTAGGTCTTGGTCAGCTCACGGCAGACGGCGGCCCTGCGGCCGGGGCCGAACGCCTCGGCCATCGCCCGCAGCGCCGCCTCCAGGCGGTGCGGGGCCTCGAAGAACACCATCGTGCGCTCCTCGCCGGCCAGCGCGGCCAGCCTGCGGGCACGCTCGCCCTGCTTGCGCGGCGGGAAGCCCTCGAAGCAGAACCTGTCGCTGGGCAGGCCGGAGACGGCCAGCGCGGTGGTGACCGCCGAGGGCCCGGGCAGCGCCGTGACGGTGATGCCCGCCTCGACGGCCAGGCTGGTCAGGCGGTAGCCGGGGTCCGACACGCCCGGCATCCCCGCATCGGTGATCACCAGCACCGTGCGGCCGTCATGGAGGGACTCCATCAGCTCGGCGGCGCGGGCGGCCTCGTTCTGGTCGTAGTAGGAGACGACCCTGCCGCCGATCTCGGCGCCGAGCTCGCTGGCCAGCCTGCGCAGGCGTCTGGTGTCCTCGGCCGCCACCACATCGGCGCTCTCCAACGCGTCGCGTAGCCTTGGTGACGCGTCGCCTACCTGCCCGATCGGCGCGCCCGCCAGCACCAGCCTGCCCTGTTCTCTCACCTGGCCATTGTGTCAGGCAGCCCTAATTGGGCGGTGTTTCTTACGTAACTACCGCGTTGGGGCCCCTACGATGTCCGAATGGCCGTGACCGATTTCCAGCACAAGGCCTTCTCAGAGTCAGAGGGCGAGTCTGGGCGTTCCCTGCGCGACAGGCTGGTCCCTTCCATGCCGGGAAGCGCCCTGTGGGGATGGATCGGGCCGCTGATCCTGGCCGCGTTCGGGGCGGTGCTGCGCTTCGTCAACCTGGGCCGGCCCAAGGGCGTGGTCTTCGACGAGACCTACTACATGAAGGACGGCTACTCCCTGCTCACCTGGGGAGTCGAGCGCGTCACCGTCAAGGACGCCGACAAGCTCGTCCTCGCAGGGCACACACGCGAGATCTGGAAGCAGTGCGCCGCCGACAAGATCGGCGAGTGCGCCTCCTACGTCGTCCACCCGCCGCTGGGCAAGTGGATGATCGCGGCGGGCGAGTGGCTGTTCGGGCTCAACCCCCTCGGCTGGCGGGCGGCCGGCGCCTTCGTCGGAGCGCTGTCGATCCTGATCATCGCCAGGGTGGCCCGCAGGATGACCCGCTCCACGCTGCTGGGCTGCTTCGCGGGGCTGATGCTGGCACTCGACGGCCTGGAGTTCGTGCTCTCGCGCACCGCGCTGCTCGACATCTTCCTGATGTTCTGGGTGCTGGCCGGGTTCGCGTGCCTGGTGGTCGACAGGGACCACGCCAGATCACGCCTCGTCGACTGGTACGAGACCTCGCCACTGTCCGACAGGGGCCCCTATCTCGGGGTCCGGCCGTGGCGGTTGGCGGCGGGGCTCTGCCTGGGCGCCGCGTGCGCGGTCAAGTGGTCGGGCATCTTCTTCCTCGTCGCCTTCGCGATCATGTCGCTGTTGTGGGACGCGGGGGCGCGCAAGGCGGTCGGGCTGCGCAAGCCGTACTTCGGGGCGCTGGAGAAGGACATGCCCTCGGGGTTGATGGCGCTGGCGCTGGTTCCCGCGATCACCTACGTCCTCTCGTGGACCGGCTGGTTCGTCAACGCCACCGGCTACGGCCGCAACTGGACCGAGGCGACCTCGCAGGGCCCCGTCCACTTCGTGATCAGCTCGATCGGTTCCTGGATCGGCTACCACTTCCAGGTGCTCGGCTTCCACAACCAGCTCGACGCCAGCCACCCCTACCAGTCCGAGCCGTGGTCGTGGCCGCTGCTGCTGCGTCCCGTCGCCTTCTTCTACGAGGGCAGGCAGAACGCCTGCGGGGTCAAGGACTGCTCGGAGGCGGTGCTCGGCGTCGGCACCCCGGTCATCTGGTACGGCGCGCTGGCCGCCCTGATCGCCATGGTGGCGTGGTACGTCTCCACCCGCGACTGGCGCGCCGGAGCGGTCCTGCTGGCCTACCTGATGGGCTGGCTGCCCTGGTTCTACTGGGCGATCGCCGACAACCGCACCATGTTCCTGTTCTACGCCGCCCCGATGGTGCCGTTCATGGTGCTCGCTCTCACGCTGGCCGCGGGACTGATCATCGGACCCTCGACCGCCTCTCCCTCCCGTCGTATGATCGGCGCCGCCGTGACCGGCGCTTTCGCGCTCCTCGCGCTGATCAACTTCGGCTGGCTCTACCCCGTCCTTGCGGGCGAGGTGATCCCCTATGCCGAATGGAACGCCCGCATGCTGTTCAAGTCGCGCTGGATATGATCCCGAAAACTGTCCGCTTACAACTGGTTTCGTAGGGTAGGCGCTGTGCACGACCCGATACGCACCGGTTTCGGTCATCGTCAGGGCTGGGGTCCATACGGCAAACTTCGAGGCATGCCTGCACCAGACGTGGCCGCGCTTCTCGTGGAGTTGGAGCGATCCGAGCCCGAAGTGGCCGACGAGGCCAGGACCGCGGTGGAGTGGCTGACCGGCGGAGAGCCGCTGGAGACGGTCACTCAGCTCGACGTATGCGAGTTCCTCTGGTTCACCCTGCCGACCAAGGTCGACGGCGACCGCGAGAGCACGGCCACCTCCCTCGGACGGCTGTTGCGGCTCGGCGGCCTCGACCGTTATGCCGCACTCTGCGATTCACCGACCACGACCGAGATCCTCCGTACCTACGAGCGCGAGGGGGAGGAAGCGGGCAACACCGCCTACCACCAGGAGCTCAAGGCAACGGGCGTGCTCCCGCCCGACGTGCCCGAGCTGCAGTGGAGCACCATCATGGGGCCCGAGGAGCTGGGCGCGCACGTGGCGTGCTCGGCCGCGCTCGAGCTGGCCATGCTGACCGCCGCCGACTTCGACGGCCAGGTCGGCCTCACCAGGCGCTGGCTCACCGAGGCGAGGTCCGAGCTGGGTGGCGACAGCTGGCTGCACAGGGTGCAGGGCGAGCGGCTCAACCGCTGGGTGCTCGGCCGCGGCACCGCGCGCCGCGAGCTGGCCCAGCCCTTCGAGGTACGGCTGCACGCGCCCGTTCCCGCCGCCCCACTGCCCGCGTTGCAGGGTCTGCTGGTGCTGGCCGCCTCGGAGGAGGGCGTGCCGCTGCGGCTGCCGCCCTCGCCCGAGGCCATCGCCCTGCGCGAGCTGGCCGAGCACTCGCTCGGGGCGATCAGGCACTTCGGGACGAGGCTCATCATCACCGCCGAGGGCCGGCGCCTGCTCGGCTCGCCCGAACACCTCTGGGAGGCAGCCACGGCCCTGCTGCTCGCGCAGGGCGACAGCGACGTCACGGTGTCCGCGTGCGAGGCGGCGCTGCTGCTGCTCGCCTCTGGCGACCCGCTGCCGTGGTCCAGGCTCTGCGCGAAGGTGTCCGAGGTGATCGGCGGCGAGGGATGGCAGCCCGACGACGTCGCCGGCACGCTGGCGACGCTCCTGCGCCACATCACGGCTCTGGGGCTCGGCGTCGCCCTCGACGGTTCGGTACGGCTGACCCCCGTCGGGCAGTCAGCGGCCCTGGCCGCGCTCAGGGCGCACGCGCTGCGGCCGAGGAAGTACGTCAGCGTCTAATCGCGCTGTTCGCGGGAAGTGGGAGTCCGTGTCGGACCCCACCTCCCCCGCGCCCTCCGATCCTCAGGACGCGCCGCACGCCAGACCCGACGGACCGGCCGCACCCGCCCCGTCCATCCCGCCCGCTCGGCCTGCTCAGGAGATGAGGCAGGCCAGGGTGCCCGGCGGCAACCCGTTCGTCTTCGGGTTCGTCGGCGCGCTGGGCGTGCTCACCGCGTGGCTGCTCGTCCAGGCGATCGCCACCGCCGGATCGATGCTCCTGCTGATCGTGGTGTCGCTGTTCCTGGCGATCGGGCTCAACCCCGCCGTGGAGTACCTCAGAAGGCACAACCTGTCCAAGCCGCTGGCGATCGCGGTGGTGTTCCTCGGCGTCATCCTGGTGTTCGTCGGCACGGGACTGGTGCTGGCGCCGCCGCTGACCGAGCAGAGCGGCGAGTTCGCCCAGCGCATCCCCGGCTACGTGCGCCAGTTGCAGACCAACCCCACCATCCGCGACCTCGACCAGCGCTTCCAGCTGCTGGAGCGGCTGGTCCAGTACGTCGGCAGCGGCGCGTTCGGGACGCAGCTGTTCGGCGGGCTGCTCGGCTTCGGGCAGGCCGTCATCGGGGCGATCTTCAACGCGCTGACCGTGCTGGTGCTCACCCTGTACTTCCTCGGGTCGATGCAGACGATGAAGAAGGCCGGCTACCTGCTGGTGCCGCGCTCGCGGCGGGCGCGCACCAGGCAGATCGGGGACGCGATCATCGACAGGATCGGCGGGTACGTCGGGGGAAACCTGATCATCTCGCTCATCGCCGGCCTGGTGACGTTCTTCTTCCTGGTGATGATGCGTGTGCCGTACGCGCTGGCGCTGGCGTTGATCGTGGCGCTGACGGACCTGATCCCGATGGTCGGCGCGTTCATCGGGGCGGTGATCGCCTCCGCCGTCGGGTTCTTCGTCTCCATCCCCGTGGGCATCGCGTGCGTGGTGTTCTTCATCCTCTACCAGCAGGTCGAGAACTACTGGATCGCGCCTCGCGTCATGCAGAGCTCGGTCGACGTGCCGCCGGTCGCCACCATCGTCGGCGCGCTCATCGGCGGGGCGCTGCTCGGGGTGGTCGGGGCCCTGCTGGCCATCCCGCTCGTCGCCGCGCTGCTGATCATCCTCCGCGAGGTGGTGCTTCCCCGGCAGGAACGGGCCTGACGCAGCCGGCGTCACGGGGTCGTGGGAGGGAGGGGATCCCTCTCAGGAGGGAGTCGAGGGATCGCCCGCGGCGGCGATCACAGAAAGGCCCCGTTTCGCGAGGATTTCCGGCATGAAGAAGTTCGCGTTCATCGCCGCTCCCCTGTTCGTCCTCGCCTACGGCGTCCTGCGCATCATCGACGGCTTCGACGGCGAGCGGGGCCCAGGATTCGCCTGGACCGCGGGCCACCTGGCCTTCCTCGCAGCCCTCGCCCTGTTCGTCCCGATCTTCCTGGAGATGCGGCGCATGGCGGGCAGGGGCGTGTTCGCCACCGGCAGCGTCGTCGCCGCCTTCGTGGGCGTCGCGTCCGTCTCGATCCAGTTCGCCCTCGACATCGTCGTCGGCTTCATCTCCCCCGACCACGCGGCGATGGGCACGCACTTCGACGCGATCCAGTCGATTCCAGGCGTCGAGTTCGCGATCTACGGCAGCCTGCCGTTCCTGTTCTACATCGCCCAGGTCGCCCTGATCGTCCAGCTCGCCGTCCAGCGCAAGGTCAAGGTTTGGACCCCGATCCTGGTCGTGCTGGACTTCGGCCTGCCCATCATCGAGAAGGACCTCATCCCGCTCGGCGCGATCTTCCTGCTGATCTCCTTCCTGCAGCTGGCCCGCCAGGTCGGCCCCAGGTCAGCGCACGTTCTGGCCGCTTGACCGCTCGGCCTTGCTGCGCGACACGGCCACGCCCGCCAGGCAGAGCAGGCCGCCGGCCAGCGTCAGCCACCCGGGCACCTCGCCGAGCGCGATCCACGACATCAGCACCACGATCGCGGGCACCAGGTACGTGGTGGCGCCCATCTTTCCCGCCGTCGTCCTGGCCAGCGCGTAGGCCCAGGTCGTGAACGCCAGGGCGGTGGGGAAGACGCCCAGGTAGACGACATTGAGCGTGGCGCCCGTCGAGGCCGTGGACACGTCCTCGACCAGCTGCCCGGCGAACGGCAGGCACGCGACCGTGCCGACGAAGCAGCCGAACGTCGTCACCTGCAGGGCGCTCGCGTGGCGGAGCGCCGGCTTCTGGAAGACGACGCCAATGCCGTACGAGACGGCCGCCAGCAGGCACAGCAGCACCCCGCCGAGCGAGGAGCTCCCGCCGTTGGACATCGAGACGCCCACCACCGCCGCGCCCGCGAACGACACCGCGAGCCCGGCGAACAGGGCGCGGGGGAAGCCTTCCTTGAGCAGCCAGCCGCCGAGGATGGCCACGACGATCGGGCCGATGTTGACCACCATCGCGGCCGTGCCGGCGTCGACGAGCTGTTCGCCCCAGTTGAGGACCACCATGTAGAGCCCGAACCACAGCAGTCCAGAGCCGAGGATGCCCGGCCAGGCCGCTCTGGGCGGGACGCCCCCACCGCTCGCCAGCCAGATGACCGCCAGCACCACGGACCCCGACAACAACCGTCCCAGTGCGAGCGAGCCGGGGCTGTACTCGGCGCCGGCACTGCGGATCGCGACGAAGGCCGAGGCCCAGAGGAGTACTGTGACCCCTGCTGCGGCGAATGCCCGTTTTTCCATGCGACGAAGACTAGGGCCTGGACCCAACAAAACGCTCGCGGGGATCGGTAACACATTTTTAGACGTTTGTCTCAGACATAGGTGTTGCACAACTGTGTGAGACGCCTGTATGGTTCTGAGTGCAGGTAGAAACCCCCTCCTCAAGGAGCCCCCCATGAAGAACCTGAACGTGCTGATCTCGGGCGCGAGCATCGCAGGCACCACGCTGGCCTACTGGCTGCACCGGCACGGCTTCACCCCCACCGTGGTGGAGCGGGCGCCCGAGGTCCGCGAGGGCGGCTACAAGATCGACATCAGGGGCGCCGCGCTCGAGGTGGTCTCCCGCATGGGCATCCTCGACGAGATCCGCCGCGAGCGGACCGACGTCCAGGGCGGCTCGGTCGTCAACGCGGCCGGCAAGCGGGTGGCCTCCATGGACGGCGACACGTTCGGCGGCCGGATCCACGAGGACGCGGAGATCCTGCGCGGCGACCTCAGCCGCCTGCTGTACGACCTGACCCGCGACAAGGTCGACTACCTGTTCAACGACTCCATCGCCTCGCTGGCCGATGGCCCCGACGGCGTGGACGTCGTCTTCGAGAGCGGCAAGCGGGCCAGGTACGACCTGGTGGTCGGTGCCGACGGGCTCCACTCCAACACCCGCGGGCTGGCCTTCGGGGACGAGCGGCAGTTCGTGCGCGACATGGGCTACTACGTCTCGATCTTCAGCGTGCCCAACCACCTGAACCTCGACAGGTGGGAGCTGACCTACGTGGGCGCCGGCCGTACCGCGCTGACCTACAGCACCGCCAAGGACACGGGAGCGAAGGCGATGTTCCTGTTCGCCTCCGAGCCGATCGCCTACGACCACCGCGACCGCGGACAGCAGCAGCGGATCCTGGCCGGCGCCTACGCGGCCGAGGGCTGGGAGGTCCCGCGCCTGCTGGAGGGCATGGCCGACGCGCCCGACTTCTACTTCGACTCGCTCAGCCAGGTGCACATGGACCGCTGGTCCACCGGCAGGGTCGCCGTGGTCGGCGACGCCGCCTACTGCGCCTCGCCCGCCTCAGGACAGGGCACCAGCCTGGCGCTGGTCGGCGCCTACGTCCTGGCGGGCGAGCTGGCCGCGGCGGCCGGCGACCACGAGGCGGGCTTCGCGGCGTACGAGAGGGAGATGCGGCCCTTCGTCGCCGCCAACCAGAAGCTCGGCCCCGCCAACATCAAGCGGATGGTGATGCGGACCAAGGGCCAGATCAGGATCGCGATGACGATGCTGTCGCTGATGAAGTACATGCCGGGCAAGGACCGCATGATGACCAAGGTCGTCGAGCCCATCCACAAGGCCGCCACGGCCATCTCGCTCAAGAGCTACTGACCACGACAGGCCCTCGTCTCCCGCCCTATGCCCGCGCGCTCAGCGCCGTGGCGAGCATCTCCTCGAGGACCTGCTGGGACGCCTGGAGCTGGGTGATCGTCTCGGAGATGCGGGCACGCTCGTGGCGCAGATTGTCGATCATGGCGGGGCAGGACGACGGGACCATCCGCTCCCCCTCGTCATGGACACAGTGCAGGAGCCTGGCGATGACCGCCGTCGGCAGGCCGGCCGCGAGCAGCGTCCTGATATGGCGTACGGCGGCGACGTCCTTGTCGGCGTACTGCCGGTAGCCGTTGGCCAGCCGTACCGGCCTGAGCAGGCCCTGCTCCTCGTAGTAGCGCAGCAGCCGCCGGTTCACCCCCGTCGCGTGGGCGAGGTCGCCGATCCGCATGTCGCCACTCCAGGGTTGACCCTCACATCGATGTGATGCCTTAGCGTCCCCATTGTCGCTGATGAGCAACAGTGGGACCGATGGAGGAGAGAACGATGGCTGGAGCCGTGATCATCGGGGCTGGTCCCGGGATCGGCATGGCGGTCGCACGCCGGTTCGCGAAGGAAGGCATGCCGATCGCGCTCGTCGCGCGCGGTGAGATCCCCGCCGGGAGCGTGACGGCCTTGGACGTGCCGGTCACCACGCTGCGGGCCGACAGCACCGACGAGGAAGGGCTGCGCGCCGCCCTCGACGCGGCCACCACCGAGCACGGCCTGCCCGACGTCGTCGTCTACAACGCCGCGATCATCCAGGCCGACGGGCCTGGCCGGCTGTCGGCGAGGGGGCACCTGGACGCGTGGGCGGTCAACGTGGTCGGCGCCCTCACCGCCGCCGCGCACGTCGCCCCCGCCATGGCGCGGCGCGGAAGCGGATCGTTCCTCATCACGGGGGGCATGCCCGAGCCGAAGCGGGAGTACGTGAGCCTGTCGCTGGGCAAGGCGGGGGTCCGCACGCTGGTGACGCTCCTCGACCAGGAGTACGGGGAGTCGGGCGTGCACGTGGCCAGCGTCACCGTGGCGGGGGCGGTCGCGCCCGGCACGGACTTCGACCCCGACGACATCGCCGAACACTACTGGCGCCTGCACACCCAGCCCCGCGACCAGTGGGCGCACGAAGTGGTCCACGCGGGGCGTGGCCACGGGTGATCGCCGGGCTGGAGTACGCGCTCGCCGCTCGACGCCCGGGAGGTGCCGGCCGTCCGCCCGAGCCGCCGGCGGATCAGCACGGACATGATGCCCGCCTACCTGCAGCGGCTCGCGGAGGGCGTCCGGTGGCGCACGATCATCGCGCGACAGTCGCTGACGGATCAGGCGGTCATCGAGTACTGCACACGGCTGCACAGGGCGGGAGACCGGCACCGCGTCGTCGACGACGTCGGACAGCAGATGGTCATCTTCGACCGTTCCGTAGTGTTCGTCCCCACGGTGCCGAACGCCCTGCAATCCGGCGCCCTGATGATCCGCCAGCCCGGCGCCGTCGCGACGATGGGGGACCTGTTCGAGCAGCTGTGGGCACGCGGCCGACCTCGAACCCGACACGGCCCCCGTCCTCAGCTCTCGCGAACGGCAGGCAGGTCCTCCACCTGCTGTCCAGCGCCGACAAGGACGAGATCGCGGCCAGGGAGATGGGCGTGAGCCTGCGCACCTACCGCAGGTACGTGGCAGAACTCCTGGTACGGCTCGGCGCCACCAACCGCTTCCAGGCCGTCCTCCTCGCCAGGAAACAGGGCTGGATCTAGCGCCCATGTCCCCCTCGGAGGGCTCGACCACAACCGACCGCTACACCCCCACGCCTCCCCGACCGAGTTCCTCGAGCTGGCCCAGCAGTGGACCGCCGACGTCACCCTCAGGCTGACTGACAGCCTCATCGCGACCCTCGACGACGCGTCTCTGATCACCACTCGCTGCCGTTCGTGATCTGTTCCCCTACTATCTGATGTGCCCTGCTGAGCCGGATATCGACAGGAGGCTTCGAATGGTCGGAGAGTCCGGGACGTCTGCAATGGCACGGTGACGCTGCTCGCGGGCCGCTATCGGCTGCTGTCACAGCTCGGCCAGGGCGGCATGGGCACGGTCTGGCGGGCGATGGACGAGCTCCTCCGGCAGGAAGTGGCCATCAAGGAGGTGCGGCTGCCGCCCGACCTCGACGAGGCATCACGGGCCGAGCTCGCCGAACGCACGCTCCGCGAGGCGCGCACCGCGGCGACGCTGCGTTCCCACCCGTCCATCGTCACGGTGCACGAGACCTGCATCATGGCGGCCTTCTCGAGGCGGTCCTGTTCTCCCGCCCAGCCCACACCGTCCATCACGATCAGCCATGGCTGCGGCGATGCCTCAACATGATCGCGATCACGTCGGCCGGATCCTCCGCGCGATACACGACGAGGGCCGTATGTCCTTGGCGTCGCCGACGATCTTGTCGTTGATGATGTTCGCCATGGTGAGGGTCTGAGGCCAGAGTCGGTGTCCCGGCCGCGGTAGCCCCTTTGAGGGCCACCGAGCGATGGCTACGCGTCGGCGACCCTTCCTGACATCCAGACAGTCGTGGCGTGTTCATCGGATTCCCGCCCGTGCGGTGAGCGTCAGCCCCGCTGGCCGGGACGCTCGACGATCACCGACGACAGCAGGGCCGTGCTCCACACCGCACCCTTGCGGACGGCGGGCTCGCTGTCGTCGAACAGGAACTCATCACGCAACCAGACTCTCCGCCATCCCAGGTAACGGTAGGTATCCCGGTCGAGGATGTCGTAGCGGCGGGGCTCGTCGCCGACTGGCTCCCGCCAGACGCCCAGGCCGCTGCGGCCTGCGGCATCGCTCACGCCCTGCTCGATTCGGACGCCGGGAATGAGCGCCAGGGCGCGGAACATGGCCGCCTCCAACCGCGGTGGCATTGTGCCGTACCTGCTCAGGTAGAGCATGATCACCCGGTAGGCGCGGGCGTCGGCGGGTTCGGCGCTCTTGGGGACGCCCTCCTCGCGTGCCCCCTCGATCCAGTGGCGATCACCTGTGACCTTGGCCAGCAGCTTCCTCGGGTCGGTCGGCAGCTCGCGGAGCTTGGCGTCGTACTGTTGCGGTGACAGGTCGTCATCGCCCGGATCCAGGGGATTGCCCTCGGGACCGACAACCAGCTCGCCGTCCTCGCCGAAGTTGGCGGCCTGCATGCCGTCGTAGCGCATCCATTGCTCGTGGGTCTTGATTGTGTCCGAGTTCGGCTGCTTGTCCAGGGTCTTGGTGTAGTGCCACTGCGTCGGCAGGGGCACCAGGGGACCCCTGCGCCTGCCCGCCACCTCGGCGGCGCGGGCCAGCACCACGCCAGAGTCGAGCCGGACGACCGACGGCGTGTTCGCCGGGCCCGGGGCGGGCGGTTGCGGCCACAGGGTGGCCACGGCGAGCGCGGCGGCAGCCCCCAGCGCCCCGACCACGAGCAGGCGGCGCCTCAGCGCCCGACCGCGCCCCCTGACCCGCGTCAGCAGCCGCCGCCGCTCTGGGATGATCCACTCCTGGCCCGGCTCAGGAACCTCGGCGCGCCACTCGCGCAGCGATCGCAGGTCATCCATCCAAAGACTCCTCTCGGGTCGCCACGGGGTTGGATCCGCCGAGCGCCTGCCGCGTCCTGGCCCTGGCCCGGTGCAGGCGGGATCTGACGGTGCCGACCGGGATGTCCAGCGCAAGGGCCACGTCCTCATACGACATGTCGGCCCAGGCCACGAGTAACAGCACCTCCCTGTCACCGGGTGACAGCTCCGCCAGCGCCGCCGCCAGCCCGGCCTGCTGCGCGGCGACCCGGTCGTCGACGCGCTCGGCGTACGGCTCGGCGATCTCGTCGATGCCGCTGCGGAGCAGCGCCCGGTAGAACCGGATCTCCACTCGCCGATGCCGGCTGATGAGCCGGGCAGCGATGCCATACAGCCAAGGCCGCGCGTCAGGGTGGCTCGCGTCGTAGCGGCCGCGGCGCCGGAAGGCGGCCAGGAAGGCGTCGGAGACGATGTCGTCGGCCAGGGAGGGACCCAGCCGCCGGGCGACATAGCGCCGCAATGCGGGCGCGTGCCGGTCGAAGAGGTCGGCGAAGGCCTCCGGAGCGCGTTCCGAGCGCCGTATCAGCTCAGCGTCGTCGGCCCTGCTGGATTCTTCGGCGATCACATGGTGCTCCCGTCCCTTGCGCAGTGGTTCGTCAGCTTTCGCCCGTACGATCAGCGCGAGTTCACGTAATCAAATGTGAGCTGCGTCACATAAGATCCGAGTCGGATCGGCGTCCTCCTCCCGAACGCGGCCCCAGCCCCCAGGTGAGCCGATCTGCGCAGGTCCCCGGACTTCCGAGAAGAACGTGTTCTCGGAAGCGAGACGACCACGACTTCCGAGAACAGCGGCGTTCCCCATGCCACTGTCCCGGCACTGCACCGCGGATAGGTCGTCTTCGTCACCGCCCGGTGGACTTTCTCCACCTCGATGTCGTGGTCCCAGCAGTCGCCATAGTCGTAGCGGTAGCAGAGCCGGTCCCCGGCCCGGCCGATCAGTCCGGCCAGCGTCACCTTCGTCTCATCAGCGCGCTGCTCCTGGTCTCGGCGAGCGGGGACACAACCCGCGAGGCCGTCCTCCCATGACGTTCGCGAAAGGACGGCCCCGCGAGCGACCTCTGGTGCGGGGGCGTCTCAGGCGGGGACGTCGGTCAGACGGCGCAGGGTGAACGGCTCGGCGAGAATCCGGCCCAGGACCTGGGCGACGTGTTTGAAGTGCGGGTCCAGGGCCGCGCAGCTGGCCCACTCGACGATGATCATGCGGTCGACGCGGCTCGCGAAAGATCACTCGGGGCCCGACTCCCCCGTCGGACGCCCTGTCCGCGAGAAGCCGTACGGCCCTGCTGCACAGACGCGAAAGAGGCCGTCTCTGATCAACAGAGACGGCCTCTGACCTGGGTGGACCTAATGTGCGCTTACTCGAACACCGCGCCGCAGGTAGAAGAGCTTCGCCGGGCGCTGAACGGTCTGACTGACAGGCGACAGCGACATCAGCGTCTGCCTGGACCCAAATCCGAGTACGGCGACACTGACGCGTGTCGCGCCGGCGAGTGATACCGCCACCTTCAGCCAGATCCGTCCGGGTCTCGCGCGCGTTCATGCCGGGAGGGGAGCGATCACCAATGGCAGCCCGTTTCGAGGGAAGTCGCCCAGCTGCCCACCGCGGTCCTCTGCCAGGACTACAAACTGCGGGTGCGCAACTAGGGCGTGTCCCGTGGATCTTCGGCCTTCTCTACGACGGTGGAGGCGATTCGGCCCCGCTCGCTCATGGGCAGGCCGTGAGCTTTGGCCCACTGACGGATCTCTTCGCTCTTCTCTCCGCTCATCGCACGCTGACCGCTGCGTCCCCTCTTCGTTGATCGCTCGTATTTCCGGGCAGCGCTGACGAAATGCAACCTGTTCAAAGCGGTCAAAGTGAGCGCTACACCGGTGATCCTGGCTGCCAGCGCGAAGGCCCGGGCGACGGGGCGTTGATTCATGCTGCCGTTGGACTCCAACTGTCCTTCGTCCGCTGGAGGCTCCAACTCCATGCCAACCTCGCGCATCAAGCCGTTCAGCCGATCCGGATCATTACCCCATCGCCGGTCTGGTTCCGCCGGGTTAAAGCCCGTGACGACGGTTCCGTCGATGGCGTACACGAAGCGGTGTCTGGCGTAGTCGTTGCGGCCGACACTCACGACCTCGCTGGCTAGCGACAGTCGGGTCACCATGGTGGACAGCACGGCTTGCCCACCCCACGGCTCGACGGCCACGCTCCACTGCCCAACCTGAGCGACACCGACGTACAGGACGTCGCCGGTGTCCTCGAAGTACGCCCTGGCACGCCCGCACGACTCTTTGAAGGTCATCGTTTCTGCTGGTGAGACGGGGGTGAAGCGGCTCAGCACCTCGGCTGGGTCGAGCCGGTGGAAGAAGGACACGCAGAAGATCTCTCCGAGCAGGTCGTGCTCATCTCCTATATAGGCTTCCAGCCAGCGGAACGGGGTCAGGGGATCGGTCACCGTACCTCCTTGATCGGTTGCCGGTATGCTCACATGCGGCCCTGACAAAACCGTGGCCGTTTGTCGCCTCCGAGGGGTTGCTCTTTTGATCACGAAGCTGGGTCGCGGAGCCAGATCCTGATCGAGGCGACATCGATGGTGCCCTGGTAGACGCGCTCACGCTTGTCGGTGCGCAGGGCCACCGCACGGTAGCCCTTCAGCTTGTTGACGCACCGCTCGGCGGTGTTGCGCTCCTTGTACCTGTCGGCGTCAAAGCCGGGCGGTCGCCCGCCTCTGCTTCCTTGCTTGAGACGGTTAGCCTGCTGATCCTTCTTGATCGGGATGACCGCCTTAATCCCACGTCGGCGCAGGTAGGCGCGGTTGCCACGCGAAGAGTACGCCTTGTCGGCCAACACGCGCCCAGGTCGCTTACGGGGACGGCCCAGGCCAGGACGTACGACCCGCACGCGCTCCAGCACCCGCCGGAAGTATGGGCTGTCGGCATGC
Source organism: Nonomuraea sp. NPDC049152 (assembly GCF_040648355.1). Classification (NCBI taxonomy): domain Bacteria; kingdom Bacillati; phylum Actinomycetota; class Actinomycetes; order Streptosporangiales; family Streptosporangiaceae; genus Nonomuraea; species Nonomuraea sp. NPDC049152. The sequence goes on from NZ_JBEZDO010000031.1 coordinate 120,068, forward strand.
TGACCAGGACTGATGATCCGCGCGATGGGACGGCAACGCTGGTCGGCGACCAGATGCACCTTCGTGCTCAGCCCGCCCCGCGAGCGGCCCAGCGCCTCCCGCCCCTTGACCGGTTTGTGATCTACGGCGTCCCCTTTACCGGGAAGTCGGCCGGCGGCGCCTGCCGGGCTCCGGCGGCATGCTGATGGGCGCGCACCACGGTGGAATCCACACTCAGCGTCCAATCCTCACCCTCGGCCGCCTCGCATCCGGCCCGTAACCCGTCCAGGATCTTTTCCCAGGTACCGTCCATCGAGCAGCGGCGATGCCGGTTATAGACGGTCTTCCAGTTCCCGTACCAGGGCGGCAGATCACGCCAGGCGATGTTGGTCCGGACCCGAAAGAAGACCCCATTGATGACCGTTCGGTGATCTGCCCACCGACCACCCTGACGCGGGTTGCCCGGAAGCAACGGCGCCAGCCGTTCCCACTCCTCATCCGTCAGATCGTGACGCTTCAGACGCTCCTCATCCACACGGATGATCTACACCAAACCCCCACCAATGATCCACAGGACACGCCCTAGGGCGCGTATTGGGTCGTGATCAATCTGTCGATTCGCCCTCGTGGTGAGGCCTGGACCGGTAGATCTTGTTCCGTGACGCGAGTGCAACTGA